>NZ_SMTB01000016.1:0-37219 GCF_006864105.1 Acinetobacter sp. RF14B
GCGCGAGCCGACGGAAAGTGCAGCAGAGAGTAGACCGCCTTCATTGTGGTTCTGAGCAATCGGAACCGGAGGTAAGGGTGAAAGGGTGCGGTAAGAGCGCACCGCATGACTGGTAACAGTTCATGGCATGGTAAACCCCACCGGAAGCAAGACCAAATAGGGATCCGTTAGGCATGGCCCATGCTGGATCCGGGTAGGTCGCTTGAGCGTATGAGTGATTGTACGCCTAGAGGAATGATCGTTCTCGACAGAACCCGGCTTATCGGCTCACTTCAACAAATTTTGATCAAACAGTGCATTATGGGGTTGACGCTCTTTAAAGAAAATCTCATAATGCGCGCACAGTTTAAGGCTATGTAGCTCAGTTGGTTAGAGCACCGCACTCATAATGCGGGGGTCACAGGTTCAAGTCCCGTCATAGCCACCATATTCTAAAAAAACCCACTCCTATTGAGTGGGTTTTTTTATGTCTAAAATTAAAATAATTTAAATAAGGATAATTTTGAAGAGAAAATAATTTATTGGTTTGTTATTGTCTTTTTCATGAATTTTGATAGATATCTAGAGTTCATAGGTCAATAAATTAAGGGTTTTGAATAAAATAGTGTTTATTGAAAACCCTTAACTATTTGTTATTTACCGCAAGCAGGGCATTTATCATGTCCTTCGAATGGACCAAAATGTATGCCTTGCTGTTTGCTATTAAATCGCTCATTTAAGCTTTCCATACCAGTATTTAATGTGGACATGATAAGTTTACGTAAACGCATTTTTTCAGAAGGTGGTAAAGATTGAATATCTCTAATAATTTGTTCTACAGTAGCCATCTGATTTTTTCCTTGTTAAAAATTTGAACAGTTATCACAATTTTCAGATTTTTGTGGTTTAAGTGATTTTGGTTGTATTTTACATATTGGACAAACAATTTGAAAATTAAATAAAGTTCTTCTCATAGCATAGCGTTTTTCTTTATCTGTAATGTTTTGTGCTATATCTTCACTATTATATCGATTCTCTTTTTCCAGAAGACGTTCAATGAAAGTTTGTGGAATGGTTGCATCTTCTTTTGCTTGCTTTAAGTCGGAATGTATTTCTTCTTGTCGCTTTAAAGCTGAAATAGAATATTGATATTTGTCATCCCATTTGCTAATTATTGACCATAGAAAAACAATAACCTGAATTATTCCAAGAACAATTGCAATCGTTTTTAAATAAAGATTTATCTCACCAAATCCTAAAAAAATTAATCCAATTATTAAGGGTATTGCTAGTCCTACGAAATTTAATACTCTCATTTTTAATGAAAGTATTTTTACTCTTGCCTCAAAAATTCTTGCCGTTCCATATGTTTGGTAAATTTTTTCTTGTAAAGTATCCATTTAAAATTAAGCCATTTAAATTAATACTAATTATATAGTTTTTTATTTTTTATACTCACTAATAATTTTTAAATCATCCGTCTGCAACTGCTCACGCATTTTTAGAAACTGCTTTTCATCTATATCATAGATTTTGAGGGAAAGCAGTTTTTCTATATCTTGTTTAGGAAAGCGGTACTTCATAATTTTGGCAGGAACACCACCGACAACCGCATACGGTGGCACGTCTTTGGTGACCACCGCACCTGTGGCAACGACAGCACCTTCGCCAAGTATCACGCCTTGCATAATCATGGCACGTGAACCAATCCAGCAGCCATCACCAATGATGGTATCGCCTGCCGGTACAAAACTGCGAGTATCGAAAGGAAATGCTGATATCCAGTCAGTACGGTGCAACTGGTTGCCACCCATCATGATCACGCATTCGGCGCCAAAACAGACGAAATTACCAATATAAAGTTGATCAATCGGCTTCTCAGGTGTCGAGGGCTTGTCATGCAAATAGCGAACCACGCAACGTTCAAAGCCCTGATCCCAATAGGCTGAGTAATAACTATAATTCCCCTTAATATGAATATTCGGATTCTTCACTGTTCTGGAAATAAACTCGAATTCGCACCAATGCTTTACCGGGGAATTAACTAGACGTTCAGACATGAAATTTACAGACTTAATAATTTCAAACCCATTATAACTGAGTTTGGTTTAAATGCTGAAAAGCTTCTATTGCACGTACTCGACTACTTTTTAAATCAACAATAGGGCGTGGATAATCCAGATCTGGATTTGGACTTTTTGCATAAGGTTCATGAATTTGTTTGGCATCTAGATGCGCAATCTCAGGCACCCATTTACGAATATAATCACCGTTAGAGTCAAATTTTCGAGATTGACTGACAGGATTAAAAATACGGAAATAGGGTACAGCATCAGTTCCTGTAGATGCACACCATTGCCATCCACCATTATTTGCAGCCAAATCACCATCTATTAAATGTTGCATAAACCATGCTTCACCATGACGCCAATCAATTAATAGATTCTTTGATAAAAACATCGCACAGATCATGCGAACGCGATTATGCATCCAACCTGTGGCGAGTAGTTGCCGCATGCCGGCATCCACAATAGGGATGCCTGTCTGTCCCTGCTGCCAAGCATGTAAATCTTCAGGTGCATGTCTCCATTGAATACGCTGAGTATCTTGTTTAAAGGGCAAAGACATTGATATACGGGGAAATTCGAACAAGATATGTTGATAAAATTCACGCCATAGGAGTTCATCTAACCATATTTGCTGACCTTGATTGTCAAAATCAAGATAACCTGTATGACCAAATAATGCTGCTAAACATTGGCGAATAGACAGTATTCCAGTATTCAAATAAGCAGCAAGTTGGCTCGTACTATTGAGTGCAGGAAAATCTCGTTCTAAGTGGTAATGGCTGACTCGATGCTTAATAAAATCATCTAATATACCCCCGGCATGATGTTCTCCAACTTGCCAAAGTGTTTGTTGTTCTTCTGAGATGTGCTGATCTGGATAAATCGCTTCAAAACTGGGCAAGAGACGTGAAAAATCATCATGAGTTGCTATTGGGGGCTGTGCCTCAATAGTTGGGTAACAAGTGGGAATACTGATACTTAACTGTTCGTAGCACTGTTTTTTAAATGCACCAAAAACCTGGTAGGGCTGTCCGCTTTTATTGCGTATATTTCCGACCATAAAAAGCGTTCGATCATGATACAACTCAAAACCTATCCCATTCAATTCAAGGAGTTTCTGTGCTTGAGTATCTCTTTTTAATTCATTGATACCTAATTCAATATTGGCATGTACATTTTGAAGGTTATGTGTTTTACAAAGCTTTAGAAGTTGTTGTGGTAGATCTTTCCACAGGGGGATGATGAGGTGAATAAGAGGAATATTTAACTGAGCAAGTTCGTTTTTGAGTTGCTGGAGTTGTCTAAGATAAAAATCAATTTTAATTGGAGCGTCTTGATGTTGTTGCCACTGCGTGGGTGATAAAACCACCAGTGCAATGCATTCACCCGCTTGGCGAGCATGCCAAAGTGCCGTGTGATCATGAATTCTTAAATCTTGTCTAAACCAAATAAGTTGCATGCTAAGTCTGGAATCGGTTGTATTGAATATTGAAAAAGCATAAACATTTTTAATTGATTTCTATAGTGTTTAATGGTGAATTTATAATAAAAAGCCCCTCAATCGAGGGGCTTTTTATTTAATCGTCTTAAATCTTAAAGATATTCGACTTTTACTATTTCATATTCCACTTCGCCTTGCGGGGTTACGATTTTTACATCATCGCCTTCATTTTTACCTAAAAGGCCACGTGCAATCGGCGAGTTGACAGAGATTTTATTAATCTTAAAGTCTGCCTCGTCATCCCCTACGATTTTATAGGTTTTTTGTTCTTCAGTGTCCAGGTTTTCAATCGTTACCGTGACACCAAAAACTACACGCCCATTTTGCTCAAGCTCCTTGACATCAATCACCAGGCAAGCACCAAGTTTACCTTCGATATCCTGAATGCGGCCTTCACAGAAACCTTGCTGCTCACGTGCAGCATGATATTCCGCATTTTCTTTTAAGTCGCCATGTTCACGTGCTTCCGCAATCGCTGCAGTAATACGTGGACGGTCTACAGTTTTCAGTTGATGTAATTCTTTCTCTAAGGCTTCTTTGCCTTCGGGAGTCATAGGATAACGTTGCATAGTTGTCCCTCATTAATTAAAAAAATAAAGTCTAGAAATGAAAAAAGCCCGCCACCAAGAAGGTGACGGGACTTCTCAGTAACGAATTAACCTACTGTTTGTAAGTCTTGCAAACGATATACATCCATTGGCAATTTAATAGCGAGAGATTGGCATACAGCGTCAGCACCGTTCAGGGTCGTGGTGTGATACACCTTACCTTGCAGTGCAGAACGGCGGATTGAGAATGAATCCTGCTGAGCTTGCTTCCCTTCAGTGGTATTGATAATGAGGTGAATTTCGCCATTTTTCAAGCGGTCCACAATATTTGGACGGCCTTCGGTTACTTTATTCACACGCTCACATTCAATACCTGCCGCTTTAATGACGTCATAAGTACCGCCAGTTGCGATAATTTTGAAGCCAAAATCAGCAAGTTGCTTCGCAATACCTGCTGCACGCGGTTTATCGGAATCACGTACAGAGATGAAAGCATGTTTGATTTCACCTTCGGTTGGCAGGCCTGGTAAACGGTCATTTGAGCCTAATACAGCTTTATAGAACGCTTCACCAAATGTTTTGCCTACACCCATCACTTCACCTGTCGATTTCATCTCAGGGCCAAGGATCGGGTCAACACCAGGGAACTTGTTGAATGGGAATACTGCTTCTTTCACAGCGAAGTGAGTCGGGATAATTTCTTTAGTAAATCCTTGAGATTCTAAAGATTGACCCGCCATACAACGTGCAGCAACTTTCGCTAAAGAATCACCGATACACTTAGAAACGAACGGCACAGTACGTGATGCACGTGGGTTCACTTCCAGAATATAAACATCTTCACCTTTTACGGCAAACTGGACGTTCATCAGACCGATTACGCCAAGCTCTTTGGCCATAGCCACAGTTTGACGGCGCATTTCATCCTGTACGTCTTTGGATAAAGAATATGGAGGAATCGAACATGCAGAGTCACCCGAGTGAATACCAGCCTGCTCAATGTGCTGCATGATCCCACCAATCACCACGTCTTTACCATCAGATACGCAATCTACGTCAACTTCAATCGCATCGTCGAGGAAGCGGTCAAGCAGGACAGGGGCATCGTTAGAGGCTTGAACTGCATCACGAAGGTAGCGTTTCAGCTCTTCTTCGTTATATACGATTTCCATCGCACGGCCACCCAGTACATAAGATGGACGTACAACCAGTGGGTAGCCTACTTTCGCTGCTTCCGCGATACCTTCTTCAGCAGATTTAACAATGCTGTTATTTGGCTGACGAAGTTGCAGACGTTGAATCATTTGCTGGAAACGTTCACGGTCTTCTGCACGGTCAATCGCATCTGGAGAGGTACCGATAATTGGCGCACCTGCTTCTTCTAAAGCCCGAGCCAATTTCAATGGAGTTTGACCGCCATACTGTACGATAATGCCTTTAGGCTTTTCAGTACGTACGATTTCAAGTACATCTTCCAATGTAATCGGTTCAAAGTACAAACGGTCTGAAGTGTCGTAATCGGTAGATACTGTTTCAGGGTTACAGTTCACCATGATGGTTTCATAGCCGTCTTCACGCATGGCAAGCGCCGCGTGTACACAGCAATAATCGAACTCGATCCCTTGACCAATACGGTTAGGACCGCCACCAATCACCATGATCTTGTCTTTGCTTGATGGATTTGATTCACACTCTTCATCGTAAGTTGAATACATGTACGCTGTATCAGATTCAAACTCTGCTGCACAAGTATCGACACGTTTGTAAACTGGCGTTACACCCAGGTTCCAGCGGTGCTTACGGAATTGTTTTTGTGAAATACCCATCAGGTTCGCGATGCGCAGGTCAGATAAACCTTTGCGTTTGAACGAACGGATGTTGTCTGCATTCAAATCGCCAAAACCTAAAGTTTTGATTTCATTTTCAGTCTTAACGATGTCTTCAATCTGGATCAGGAACCAGCGGTCAATCTTGGTGGCTTCAAAGATATCATCTAAGCTAAAGCCATGACGGAACGCATCAGCTACATACCAGATACGCTCTGGCCCCGGCACTTTAAGTTCCTGCAGAATCTTCTCGCGTGCGCCTTCAGTGCCCACAGCAATTTGTTCGTCAAAACCACATGAACCTACTTCAAGACCGCGAAGTGCTTTGTTCACAGATTCCTGAAAGTTACGGCCGATTGCCATCACTTCACCCACCGACTTCATCTGGGTGGTCAGCGTTGCGTCAGCTTGTGGAAATTTCTCGAAGTTGAAACGTGGAACTTTGGTAACCACGTAGTCAATTGAAGGCTCGAATGACGCAGGAGTTGTACCGCCGGTGATGTCATTTTTCAGTTCATCCAGGGTATAACCCACAGCCAGTTTCGCTGCAATTTTCGCAATCGGGAAACCAGTGGCTTTAGAGGCAAGGGCAGATGAGCGTGATACGCGCGGGTTCATCTCGATGATCACCATACGGCCATCTTCGGGGTTGATCCCGAACTGAACGTTAGAACCACCTGTTTCTACACCGATTTCGCGAAGAACCGCTAAAGATGCATTACGCATCAATTGGTATTCTTTGTCAGTCAATGTTTGCGCAGGTGCAACAGTGATGGAGTCACCGGTGTGTACACCCATTGGGTCAAAGTTTTCAATCGAACATACGATGATACAGTTGTCGTTTTTGTCACGAACAACTTCCATTTCGTATTCTTTCCAGCCAATTAAAGATTCATCAATCAATAACTGTTTGGTTGGAGAAAGATCGAAACCACGTTCACAGATTTCAAGGAATTCTTCACGATTATACGCAATACCACCGCCTGAACCACCCATGGTGAAAGATGGACGGATAATGACAGGGAAACCGAAACGTGCTTGAATTTCCAGCGCTTCTTCCATTGATTCAGCAATGGCCGCTTTTGGACACTCAAGACCGATTTTGCGCATTGCCTGGTCGAAGAGTTTGCGGTCTTCGGCTTTTTCAATGGCTTCTTTGCTCGCCCCGATCAGTTCAACATTGTATTTTTCTAAAATACCGTTGGCATCCAGTGCAAGTGCGCAGTTCAATGCAGTTTGACCGCCCATGGTAGGCAGGACTGCATCTGGACGTTCTTTTTCAATGATGGCTGCAACCGTTTGCCAAGTAATTGGCTCGATATAGGTTGCATCCGCCATTGCTGGGTCAGTCATAATAGTCGCAGGGTTCGAGTTAACCAAAATAACACGGTAACCTTCTTCACGCAGCGCTTTACATGCTTGAGCACCTGAATAGTCAAACTCACAGGCTTGACCGATAACAATAGGACCAGCACCAATAATTAAGATGCTTTTAATATCCGTACGCTTTGGCATTATTTGCTCCTTAATTACTTCTTAGATGCTTCGATAAGTTCGATGAAATGGTCGAACAATGGCGCGCTGTCATGCGGACCAGAGCTTGCTTCAGGGTGCCCCTGGAAGCTGAACGCAGGTTTGTCTGTACGATGAATCCCTTGCAGGGTTTGATCGAACAAAGATTTGTGCGTTGCTTTAAGGTTGGCCGGCAAGCTTTCGCCATCTACCGCGAAGCCGTGGTTCTGTGAAGTAATCATCACTGTACCATCTTCAAGATTTTGTACAGGATGGTTGGCACCGTGGTGACCGTGAGGCATTTTCACCGTTTTAGCACCTGAGGCAAGCGCAAGAATCTGGTGGCCTAAGCAAATTCCAAATACCGGAATGTTGCGCGCATCTTCTACAATTGTTTTTACAGCTTCAATTGCATAGTCACATGCTGCCGGATCGCCAGGGCCGTTTGACAGGAATACGCCATCTGGATTCAGAGCAAGGACTTTTTCTGCAGGAGTTTGTGCAGGAACTACAGTCAATTTACAACCGTGATCTGCAAGCATACGTAGGATGTTGGTTTTGACACCGTAATCGTATGCAACAACATGGAATTTAAGTTCTGGTTGAGAGAAGCCTTTACCCAGCTCCCAAGAGCCTTCAGTCCACTCAAACCCTTCAGGGTCACAGCATTCTTTTGCAAGGTCTAAACCAGTTAAACCACCAAAAGCACGTGCTTTTTCTAATGCTTCTTCTTCAGTGATATTTTCGCCAGCAAGGATACAGCCACTTTGTGTGCCTTTAGAGCGCAGAATACGTGTCAATTTACGTGTATCGATGTCTGCGATAGCTACAATGTTATGTTGTTTTAGATAATCACCAAGTGATTGCTCTGCACGGAAGTTACTATGCAATAAAGGCAAGTCACGAATGATCAATCCGTTGGCCCATACTTTATGAATTCGACCTGACTCAGTGTCTTCATCATTACAGCCTGTATTACCAATATGTGGGTAAGTTAGGGTGACAAGCTGCTGTGCATAACTCGGGTCAGTCAAAATTTCTTGATAGCCAGTCATGGCAGTGTTGAAAACGACTTCGCCAGTCGTACTACCCGATGCACCGATTGAGGTACCTTTAAAGATAGTACCGTCGGCTAGGGCTAAAATTGCTGGGGTGCTCAAACCAAAGCTCCTGAAATTTAGGCTGTAAAAAAGCGAGAAGACGAAAAAAAAGGAAGGCTGCTTTAAAACCCACCCTCCCTATGTCTGCTCGCTTGAACTTAACACGGCATTATACGCAGAAACAGTTTCCAAGTCCAATAGCTTTGGTACGAAAGTGTAAGATAAATCCCTTGCTTTTTATTATGAAGTCTGTTTTTTGACAGTGTTAGAAAAATGTAAGCGAGTTGGCATTGTCTGACAAATCAGATTCTAAGTTTGATCAAATCCACATAATATTGCCGGGTCATAATAAAAACAGGAACAAGATTCATGACTACAGCATCCAAAACCACCAATTCCAAGAAGCCGTTAAACAAAGTCGTTGCTGCAACTGCAGAGCAACTGGAAAAGGCCACAGTGGAAGCCAAGGAACAGGCGCTTGAAAGTATCGGGCAAAGTAAAGAAAAGCTGGAAGTTGAAGCGAAGCAGTTAAGCGATACGGTTCAGGAACAGTTACGTCAATTTAGTCAGGATGTGCTTCAGCGTGTTGATAGCATAAAGGAGCAATGGTTTGGCTCACAAAAAGAACTGAAGAACTTTATCAAGATCGAATTTACTGCGGTACTTGAAGACTTATCCAGTCTGGGTAAAGAGTTTAAACAGGATGTCACGCAGATTTCCAGCAAACATAAAGAGCTTTTAACGGGCACCTTGAAACGTTCTAAAGACAGTACAATTGAAGTCCTGAAGAAAGTAAAACTGGTGGTTAAAGAAAATAAGATTGCAGAACCAGCACAACCGGAATTGAAAATTGAAGAGTCTGATAAAAAGTCGGGGCTGGGAAGTTAAGCGATAAAGCAAGCATCATCTAATAAGATTAAGGGAGAGCATTTCAGTGTTCTCCTTTACATTTCGGTCAAGGCTTTATGAAAACATAACTAATCATATTGCTTTATTATCCTTTTAATTTTTTTGTTTTTTTCTAAAAGGATTCGAAATAACAAAACCTCTTTTTTCTACAAAACAGTAAATTTCAGATATTTCAGAAACGCTTCAATAACTTAATTTTAAAGAATTATCATTTAAATAAGTTTTTATAGGGCTAATCATCAAAAAAATGTGAGACTGAAGGCCTCACATTGATCTGACTTTTTGAACTGACGCCGTTGGCATTAAAATACATGCAACCAGTCACGTTTATTATGGAAATCCGCTTGCGGACTACTGTGCTGCATGGCATAGAACTGTGTGCCTTGAGTGGTGCTAAGCACAGCAGACAGGCCAATAAAGAGGTCAGACCACTTTAATTCATGGCTGGACATAAAGTCGGTCAGATCCAGACTGACATTCAGGCCATAATGAGTACGCTTGAGCTGATTTAACTCAATATCATTTGCTGCTTGAGGAGGCATGTCCTCTGGATAGCGATATTCTTCAAATTGATAGGCCTGCCAGGCTTGAGAAGGAGAGAGGTTAATTTCACGATAGAAATCCTCATCCCGAACCCCGATAAAAATTTCAAAGCAGGTCTGCTCCCATAAGAAATCCTGACGTGGATGGGCTGCCACTAAATCTGGCCACAATACATACTGGTTTGGATCACTCAACCAGAAACCCACATTCAAGCTACATGGGTTTTGCGGTTCAATAGCTCCCACCAGAGAGATAGCCTGAAAACGGCGATCAAAAGCGCTTAGTTCATAACTCGCCATAATAGATGTTGTGCTTAGTTAGACAGATGAGCAAAACGGACAAGATTCGACAGTTTCTGGTTTTGTTTTGGCGATTTTCTGTAAATTAGGGCAATTTTACCAATGGTTTGTACCAATTCAGCACTCGTAACATCGACCAACTCGACAATCATTGCAGCACGCGCTTCACGGTCTTCTGCAACCACTTTAACCTTAATCAGTTCATGATCATTAAGGGCGCGGTTCAGCTCTTCAACCACAGATTCAGACAAGCCCTTGTCGCCCAGCATAACGACCGGGTTTAATGCATGTCCGATTTGACGCAAACGCTTACGTTCCTGAATAGATAAAGATGCCATGAGAGATAACCTGAATTTTAAAACGACTGAGTATAACAAAAGCAAAGAATAAACGCTGTAAATTCTAAGGAAATTATCAAGGACAAGAGGCTGGTATTTCGGCAGCTAAACTGAGATTTAGATACACATGTATACTGCAAAAACTGTGTTTTTCACGTACAATCCCAAATTGGAAGTTTTTTTTATTTAGAGAGTTATGGCAACACGCATTACCAATCAGAAGTTATCCAAAAGTAGTCGTGCGTGGATGAGAGAGCATCTAGATGACTTTTATGTGAAGAAAGCACAAAAAGAAGGTTATCGTGCTCGTGCTGCATACAAGCTGCTTGAGATTCAGGAAAAATACAACATCATCAAACCTGGCATGACAGTAGTGGATTTGGGGGCTGCACCCGGAAGCTGGTCGCAAATCGCCGGTAAACTGGTGGGTGATAAAGGTCTGGTGATTGCATCGGATATTCTGGAAATGGACGCGCTTCCCGATGTGACCTTCTTGCAAGGCGATTTCCGTGAGCAAGAAGTATTCGATAAATTGTTAAATATTTTAAACGGACGCACAGTAGACGTTGTAATTTCGGATATGGCCCCCAATACATCAGGTAATAAGGCTGTAGATCAACCGCGTCAAATCTATTTATGTGAACTTGCTTTGGATTTTGCCAATAGAGTCTTGGGACCGAAAGGGCAGTTTATCGTCAAGGTATTCCAGGGTTCCGGCTTTGATGAATTCCGTAAAGAAGTCGTGAACAGTTTTGATGTATTGAAGACGGTTAAACCTGCTGCATCACGTGCCCGTTCTAAAGAAGTCTTTCTGGTGGGACAGGGTCGCAAGAAAGCTTTAAAATAAAGTTTACTTGCCAAGGCGTTAAAAATTGTGCATTTTGTACATTTTTACATTATTGCAAAACGATTTGCAGCATATTGATTAAGGTCACCCCTTGAGGGCAAGATCAAATTAGATTGGAATGGGAAATAAAGCTTTGAGCGATCTTTTTAAGAATGCCGTATTGTGGCTCGTGATACTGGGTGTGCTGGTGCTCATCTTCAGCAACGTCAGTGACCGCAATCAACCGACTACAATGAACTATTCAGAGTTCGTTGCCGCGGTCAATGCTGGCCAAATTAAACAAGTTACAATTGACGGCGAAAGGATTCGTGGCGAAAAATCAAACGGTTCAGAGTTTGAAAGTATTCGTCCGGCAGTTCAGGATCCTGAACTGATGCCAAGCCTGATTAAGAATAATGTGGTGGTTGAAGGTGAAGCACCTCAGCGCCAAGGTCTGCTCATGCAATTGCTAATTGCAAGTTTCCCTGTGCTTTTGATCATTCTGTTATTCATGTTCTTTATGCGCAACATGGGTGGTGGCGCAGGTGGCAAGAATGGCCCGATGAGCTTTGGTAAATCTAAAGCGAAAATGCTTTCTGAAGATCAGATCAAAGTGACCTTTTCTGATGTGGCTGGTTGTGATGAAGCCAAGCAAGAAGTAGTTGAAATTGTTGATTTTCTTAAAGATCCTGCAAAGTTCAAACGTCTTGGTGCGACCATTCCCAAAGGCGTATTGATGGTCGGTCCTCCGGGTACAGGTAAAACCCTGCTGGCCAAAGCAATTGCTGGTGAAGCCAAAGTTCCATTCTTTAGTATTTCAGGTTCTGACTTCGTTGAAATGTTTGTCGGTGTGGGTGCATCTCGTGTGCGTGACATGTTCGAACAGGCAAAACGTCATGCGCCATGTATTATTTTCATTGATGAGATTGATGCAGTCGGTCGTCACCGTGGTTCAGGTACGGGTGGCGGTCACGATGAACGTGAACAGACCCTGAACCAGATGCTGGTTGAGATGGATGGTTTCGAAGGTAATGAAGGCATTATCGTGATTGCTGCAACGAACCGTGCAGACGTGCTGGATAAAGCTTTACTGCGTCCGGGCCGTTTTGACCGTCAAGTGATGGTTGGCCTGCCAGACATTAAAGGTCGTGAACAAATTTTAAATGTTCACCTGAAAAAACTGCCTTCTACCACAGGGGTCGATGTCAAAGTGCTGGCGCGTGGTACACCGGGCTTCTCTGGTGCACAGCTGGCCAACCTGGTAAACGAAGCAGCATTATTTGCCGCACGCCGTAACAAAAACACGGTCGACATGCATGACTTTGAAGATGCCAAAGACAAGTTGTATATGGGGCCTGAGCGTAAATCGATGGTACTTCGTGAGGAAGAGCGTCGTGCAACGGCTTATCATGAAGCTGGTCATGCGATTGTGGCTGAAATGCTTCCAGGTACAGACCCGGTGCATAAGGTAACGATCATGCCGCGTGGCTGGGCGTTAGGTGTGACCTGGCAGTTGCCTGAACACGACCAGACCAGTCATTATAAAGACAAGATGCTGAATGAGCTTTCAATCCTGTTTGGTGGCCGTATTGCAGAAGAAGTCTTTATTAACCAGATGTCAACAGGTGCATCGAATGACTTTGAACGTGCAACTAAAATGGCACGTGCAATGGTGACCAAATACGGGATGTCTGACAAATTGGGCGTCATGGTCTATGAAGATGATTCACAGCAATCTTTCATGGGCAGTATTGGTAGTCGTACGATTTCTGAAGCTACCCAGCAACAGGTGGATACTGAAGTTCGCCGCATCATTGATGAGCAATACAAGGTTGCACGAGATATCCTTGAAAATAACAAAGATATCGCACATGCAATGGTGAAAGCCCTGCTGGAATGGGAAACGATTGATCGTGAACAGATTCGAGACATCATGGAAGGTCGTGAGCCTCAACCACCGAAGGTGTATGTTGCAGAAAACCCTGTAATTGATGTAACACCGAACGATGGTCCGATGACTCCTCCGCCATTACCAGCGAACTAAGTGAAAAATTAAAACCACCTTCGGGTGGTTTTTTTATAACTATAAAAATTGCTGCAAAGTAGGTTAAATTGCGGAGCTTATAAAAATAAAAGAGCTATAAAATCAACACGAATTTATTAGTCTCCAGTGGATACGGAGTACGATTAGAGCCTTTATCGAGCGCATATGGAGAATCTGAAACTTGCCTGTGCTGATGATAAATTGAGAGAGGTTTTTTATGCCTCTGCACCTTATCCAGAAACAGTTGAAGTCTATATTGAGAAAGCTTTAGTGCAGCAGGCGAGGGATGAAGGTCTAGCTTTTGCAGTGATTGATGAGCAGAGCAATCGAGCCATTGGTTCAATCAGTGATCATGATATTAAGCCAGAAATTCCTAGACTTGAGATTGGCTATACTTGGTATGCACAAAGATTTCAGGATACTCATGTCAATCCAGCCTGCAAATACTTATTGCTGAAACATGCCTTTGAAATCTTACAGGCTCAAGTGGTTGCGTTTAGAACTGATCATCTGAACTTGTGGAGTCAGGCAGCAATTCAGGTTTTAGGTGCTAGACAAGAGGGTGCCCTACGCTGTCATACCCTAAGAAAAGATGGCAAGACCATTCGTGATACGGTGATGTTTAGTATTCTTCAGAACGAATGGTTCGAGGTAAAAGCCAAACTAGAGCAGTTTTCAGAACATCATGCCTGATTCTTTTACAGGCCAGGCAGAACACAGCTTGCGTTGTCTGATAGAACATGGACAATAAGTCGCAAATTTATCATGGAGATTACACATGCAGCTGAAGCCGCTACGTCCACAAATCTGGAATTTTGGTCGTTTAACCCTGGATTTGTCTCAGCCGCAGGTAATGGGGATTTTAAATGTGACTCCAGATTCCTTTAGCGATGGCGGACGACACAACTCTAAAGATGCTGCACTCGTGCGGGCACTGGCTATGCTAGCAGAAGGTGCAACAGTTATTGATATTGGTGGGGAATCTACCCGTCCCGGTGCATCTGTAGTCACAGTAGAAGAAGAAATCCGTCGAGTGGTGCCGGTGGTTGAGGCACTGGCCAAACATGATGTGATTATCTCCATTGATACTTCAGAGCCAGAAGTGATTAAGGCTGCGGTCAAAGCAGGCGCACATATCTGGAATGATGTACGTGCGCTGACTCGTCCGCTGGCATTAGCAACTGCGGCAGAGTTGAATATCCCCGTGATTGTCATGCACATGCGTGGTGAGCCGACCACCATGAACAATCTAGATCAATATCAGGATGTCACTAAGGACGTCATGCGTGAACTGGGCCAGCGGGTTCAGGATGCTCTGGACGCGGGAGTTAGGCCTGAACATATCATGATTGATCCAGGCTTTGGCTTTGCTAAAAATGCCCAGCAAAATCTGAAATTACTTCAAGAGTTTTATAAACTGACTGAGATGGGCTATCCGATTTTATCGGCATTATCACGTAAACGTTTTATTGGAGCGGTATTGGACGCTACAGACCCAGAGCAGCGCGCAGTAGGCTCGGCAACCGCACATTTACTCAGTATCCAGCAAGGGGCCTGCATGGTGCGTGTCCATGATGTAAAAGCCACCGTAGACGCAATCAAGATCTGGCAGGCGATGCAGCAGGCAATTTAATAACTGGAAGACAGGTGGCCACAGCGGGCTGTTTGGCTTTTGATCAGCAATGTGTTATACAGCACGCTTATTTGACTATCATCTTTTAGAGTACCTGTAATGTTTGCAGATTTACTTCTCCCTATGTTCGATGATGAATATTATCCCGATATTCTGGTTGCTGAGGTTAAGCAGCACATTGAGCGTTTCGCTGAAAAAGTGTCAAAGTCCGGTTTGACTGAGCAAGAGGTATATCCACTTGCACATCTTGCGGTTGCTGAAATTAATGCCATGAAGCCGCAGTTTAAAGATCTGGATTCTTCTCTGGATGGTACGGCTGCAGATTATATTGCAGAAGCCATGATGATGGTGGTACAGGAGCTTGGTCTGTTTGATCTCGAGGTGGAAGAGCTGGTCGCTAACCGTGAATGGTAACACCCAATCATTTCAAGCCCTGTAAATACAGGGCTTTTTTATGTGTTCTTAAAATAGTCTTTAAAGCTGGTGAAGCGGATACGCTGAAGAAGTTGCTGTTCTTTCTGCATGCAGCGTATATGAAGGCTTTTATAATAGGCGGGCAGATCAGGTTGATCGGGGACATATTGTGGAGACTGAGAACGCGATTGCTGATAGGCCCAGAAGGCGAGCTGGCGAAGTTTTTGCAGTCGAACCTGATCCAGAACGCTTGTATTAGGCTTAAAAAACGGCTCTAAAATAGCAGCTCCACCTAATAAAACCGAAACCAGCAGCATACTCAGAATAACCAGCCAGTCTGAATGAATCAGATAAAGGTTAACTAGAAGACCCAAGAAGATTGGAATGTGCAGATACAGACAGTGCTGTAGATGTGCGGCATAGACTTTGGAACTGAACTTGGCCTGATACTGGATATAGGCCATATAAGGGTAAAATAGCGTAATGAGCAGCATCAAACTCATGTTAAAGGCTGCTTGGGCTTCATGAAAGAAATAATATTCCAAAGCAATTGAACCCAGACTGCAAAGCAGACAAATCAGCAGCGATAGCAGATTAAGGGCAATCACAAACTGGATTTTTTGTAGCGTACTAAACTTGAAGCGGCTGTAATGCAGTTTCAGAAAAAAAGCATCGGGATGCTGTAATTGTAATCTGGCGAAATTGAATGATTTTAATTCTGACATGAAGATTTCGGGTGGCAAAGAAAATTCAGGCACAAAAAAACCAGCTTAATGCTGGATTTTTTTATTGCACCATTTTAACCAGAATTAAAATGGTGCCCGAGGCCAGACTCGAACTGGCACGCTTTGTGGGCGGGGGATTTTAAATCCCCTGTGTCTACCGATTTCACCACTCGGGCATGTGCGCAATCATAGAGGACGAAATAAAGCTTGGCAAGCAAATTTCTCTACGAATGCTTTATTTTCAATCAGTCTTGCGACTTAAGATGTGAATCATCTCTCATGAACCCGAATAAATTCCATCACTGAAGCTTGGCCTTGTAAAAAGCTGATTTAAAACAACTGGAGAGGATCAGGCTTAGTGCCGCTCATTCAGATAGGTCTCTATATCGAGATATTTAAGCGTTTTGCAGTACTCATATTCAGACTTGAGCAAACGGGTATAAAGCTCGGCATAGCACTCGAGCTGCTGTTTGCGTTGCTTATATTGTGGGTGATCTTTAGCAGAAAAAATTAATTGCAGGCGCAGGGCAACGGTTTGACGATAAGCCCAGAAACACGCGCGGCGGAGTTGTTGCAATTGATAATATTCATGGTTTTGGGTACTGCTACGAAACAGGTTTTCTTTATAAATACGCACAAATCCAACGCTTAGACCAAAAAAGAACAAGCCCCACATGACCCATTCATTTTCCAGAACTAGTAGATTTAAACCTTCTAAAATAATGACCACTGTCAACTTGAGTGGAGCATAGCGCAAGACATGATAAAGAGAATAAGAAGAATGTTTGACCTGCTTGAGGATGAAAGGCACCACCAGCATCAGAAAGAGCAGGATTATCAAGATAGCTGTGCTTTGCGTCTGAAAGGCAGACAGTTTTGGAAATGAGAGCTGCAAAAAATCCCGTAACAACAGGCAGACCGGTATAAAAATCATGCCGGCCAGAATCCAGGAAATTATTGCCTTGCGATCTTCTAGCAATATACCGTGTGTCTTGAGTTGGCTATAGAACAGATAATTTCTTTTAAAGGCAGCGGGATAAAGCAATTGCAGTTGCTGTAACAGAAGACTGACCTGTTCGGTGCGCATTATGAAACCAGAATTGCGGAAGAGACTGGCCCTACTATAGAGGATCTGTCCAAGAATGATAGGCTCAACAAAATTTTTAGACTTATCGGCACTGACAGCACAAGATTTTAGTTTTTTAGTTAGGATTTATGCGAAAATAGTCAATTAAAGATTATTTTTAAGGACAGTGTATGACTGATCAATCTCCTGAGGCTTTAAGCGACATCGAAATTCTAGACATTCTTCAAAGTATGAAGAATGATGAACTCGATACTGAAGCATTAGAAGTCATTCGTCAGGGTGGTAAAGCGGGTCGTCAGGAAGCGCACAAACAGGCATTGGTCGCCCTGCATCAGTCATTTGAAGCGAAATTCGTGGAAGCCGTTGCACTGGCCTTGCACTTAAATGAAGCTCAGATTAAAAAGATTCGCTATAAGAAAGACCGTATCCGCATTTTAAAAGCACGCGGGATTGATTATCTGGCAATTGATGGCGCAGAAACTGCTTTTGTACTGGCCCAGATTGCACAGGCGATTGCCCGTGAAGATGCTATTGTCACACATGACCTGCATAATATTTTTCCGTTCTGGAAAGAAGGCTGGCCAATGGTACAGTACGATAATGCCTATAAGATTTTGCAAGACGATATTCAGATTCACTATCAGGCCGTGTTAGATGTTTTACTGACTAAAGTTTAAAGCCTGATAGATTTGGGGGTGTTAACACTTCATCTATGCTTTGTTCTTGCGCATGGAGCTAAAACTTCTCAGATTTCGTTATAAAACTTGGCAATAGTCTCGCTGTTTTCCTCGTTTCATGCATCATCTGCTCAGTTTTAGCTCTTATAGCGCAATCCATTTATGCAATGGCAATAGACCCTGATTAAAGCACCAAGAGCGGTGCTTTTTTTAATCATGAAAAAACAAAGACAAGAGCCAGCGGATTGGGAAAGTAAATACTCGCCACCAGCTATAAAGCGGCCAATAAAGATAGTTGCCAAAGTTGAGGGTGGCATCAAAACCATACCGTCTTTTCTCAAAAGGATAGGGAGTCATAAGTACGGTCATGCACAGCATGCCAATGGCAGCCAACAGCAATAAAGGATTCTGCTGTTTGGCAAAAAAGAAATATAAAAGATAAAGGGCGGAATAAAAAGCCAGACAGGCCAGAAGGGCAATAAAATTCATTTTATACGCTGATTATTTTTGTATTTGAAGTGACAGGAATCAGATTACTCTGATTCCTGTGGGGATTCATCTTTAATTTCTAACATACGGGTCACCAAAAGCTGGTCAATTTTAAAATGGTCAACATCTACCACTTCAAACTTATAACCAGCATGCAGGACGACATCGGCAGGACGAGGAATCTTACGCAACTTAAACATCATAAAACCGGCCAGAGTCTCATAGTTGTCCTGATCCGGCATTTCATTGATTTCTAACGCATGTTTCATGTCTTCAATAGGCGTACTGCCATCAATCAGCCAGGAATTACTATCGCGCTTGATAATCTGCTGGTCGCCTTCCAGAGGAGTGACCCAGTCTCCCATCACGGTAATCATGACATCGGACAGGGTAATCACGCCGACCACCAAGGCATATTCATTGATAACCACAGCAAATTTTTCTTTGGTAGAACGAAAACGGTCCAGCAGTTCAGACAGGGTCAATGTATCTGGAATAGTCAATACATTACGAATCGTGGATTCATTCAGCTGGTTGATTTTTTGGTTATTTAAAATCCGCACCAAAATATCTTTGGCATCTACATAACCAATTACTTCATCGATATGTTCATTACAGACCAGAAACTTGGAATAAGGATATTCAGCCAGCTTTTGGCGGATACTGTCCTCAGTTTCGTTTAAGGTGAAATACACCACATTTTCACGCGTGGTCATACTTGAAGGCACATTACGCTCTTCAAGCTCAAACACATTTTCAATGAAATGATGTTCCTGCTTTTGTAAGACGCCAGCTTGTGCACCTGCATCCATTACCGCTGAAATATCATCAAAGGTAATATTGTCATCACGCACAGTATTGACCTTAAACAGGCGAAACAGCATGTTAGCAATGACATTGATAAACCAGGCAAGCGGTTTACAGACCAAGATAAAGACCTGAATCGGGTTAATGACCGAAACGGCAATTTTTTCAGGCGCAATCATCGCCAGACGTTTGGGCATCAGGTCGGCAAATAAAATAAAAAGCGAGGTGACGATAGTAAATGACAGCGAGAAAGCAATGGTTTCTGCCCAGGGACCTTGATAAAAACGTGCAATAAACTCAATGATATAAGGGCGGAAAGCACCTTCCCCCAAAATACCGCCGAGAATAGCAACCGCATTTAAACCGATTTGAGAAGCGGCAAAAAAGTCAGCAGAATTTCCTTGTAAATCTAAAACTTTTTGAGCGCGATTATCTCCTGCTTCGGCCAAAATTTTCAGTTTGACTTTGCGGGCACCGGCGAGCGCGATTTCTGTTAAAGATAAAAAACCAGCCCCCGCGATCAGTATCAGGATAACCACGATGTTTTGAAAGAGGCTCACAAATTCACCTGTGGATTAGTATTATATTGGAATATTTTTAACACAAAAAAGACTTGAGAGGTAAACAGCAGCTCTCAAGTCCTTACAGTATAAGCTTAAAAAAGAAGAATTTAGACGCTATTCAATTTAATAGTGTGAAAATTGCGAATTATTCAGCATAAACTCGCGGTTTTCTTCTTCAATCATTTGACGTGCCACATACAGAATGAGCTGACGTAACCAGCGATGGGCCGGATGATGATGCAATAGAGGGCACCATGCCATTTTCAACTCAAACTCTGGAATATAAAAGGGCGGATCTTTAATCTGCAAGTTTTGATTTTTGGCTTGCAAGCGTGCAATCCGGCTAGGCAAGGTGGCGATCAAATCGACATTCGAGGCCAAAAGTGCTGGCATCTGATAATGTCGGGTAAACACGGAAATCTTACGTTTCTGGCCAATCCGTTCCAGCGCCTGATCAATCCAGCCCAAGCCGGCCTGTTTCTCTGGGTTAACCCCAAAGCCAACCCCCATCCCTGTTTTAGACACCCAGATATGTTGGGCATCCAGATAGCTTTTTAGATTTAAATTGCTGGCGGCCGGGTGTTTATTGTTCAGCAGACAGGAAAAACTGTCACGCCAAACCAGCACTTGGTGAAAACTTTGCGGGATTTCATTGAAACGGTTAATGGCCAGATCGACCTTACCCTGTTCCATGTCGCGGTAGGACACATCACTTGGGGTTAAAAAGTCGAGAACCACATTGGGTGCTTCTGAACGCAAGGCTTTGACTAAACGTGGAACCAGTGTAGCTTCTGCGTAGTCTGAGGTCATAATCCGGAATACGCGATTTGATGTATAAGGACGGAACTCGGTACGTGGCTCCAGAATCATCGATAAATCCGCCAGCGCATCGCGAATTCTTGGCTGTAATTCCAGCGCCCGTTCGGTCGGGGTCATGCCTTCAGACGAGCGAATCAGCAGGGGATCATTAAATAAATTGCGTAAACGACGTAAAATATTACTCATTGCTGGCTGGGTGACCCCCAGTTGTTCAGCAGCCCGAGTCACATTTTTTTCACGTAAAAGTACATCAAGATAAATTAATAAATTAAGATCGACCCGCTCCAGATTCATAAAATAAATACCGAAAATAAAATCATGAAATTATGTTGATTATGCCATAACAACCGGGGTTTGTGTGTGGAATTGAAGAAAAAAAGCCCAGCTGATTTTGATAAATCAAGCTGAATTTGCTGAAATTTTATCCATGCTTTTTCGGCACATTTTTTAATTTTATAGTGCTCAACGTGGCAAGAAACTGAATGGAGAATAGTCTAAAACAAAGTCAGGTATGTTGCACACTTTTAGCCTTAAAACCCGTAGCGTCAAGTCTGAGGTGGCTCAATCAATCTGTCGGCTGTATAAAAAATAACAGCGGTGAAGACCCGAATAGGACAGTTCAAATTCCCGAAAATGGCGGAATTTGCCATTTATATTACCTAAAATTTCCAAGTCCGACTTAAGTCGCATGAATAAAATTTAAACATGTTGGGTAATTTGTAAGCAAATTCTTATATATTAAAAATATTTAAAAACAATGTCTTATGTCTAGCATATTGAATTATCTTTAGACCTTTATCTATATATTTTTTAAATAAATAGTGAAGATTCTGGGAGAATATTGGATTAATTTTGACAAGCCCACTAATCTTTAGCTATCCCAACGGGGCGGCGAAAATCTAAACAGGTTGTTGAGGGTACGATTTTTGCTACTTGTTGTAGAAAAATCCTAATATTATTACAGGAAAAGATCATGACTACATACCAAACAGCGATTGATGCAATCCGCGAATTAAAAGCGAAATTCGGTAATACTTGGGCAGACATCAGTCCTGAAGATGCTGCGCGTATGCAAATGCAAAACCGTTTCAAAACTGGTTTAGACATTGCTAAATATACAGCGGCGATTATGCGTCGTGATATGGCTGAATATGATGCTGATCCTAGCAAATACACTCAGTCTCTGGGTTGCTGGCATGGTTTCATCGCACAACAAAAAATGATCGCGAACAAGAAATACTTCGGTACAACTTCTAAGCGTTATATCTACCTTTCTGGTTGGATGGTTGCTGCACTTCGTTCAGAATTCGGTCCTCTTCCTGATCAATCTATGCACGAAAAAACTTCGGTTCCTGCATTAATTGAAGAAATCTACACTTTCTTACGTCAAGCTGACGCAAAAGAATTAAACGATCTGTTCCGTGAACTTAAAAAGGCTCAAGAAGCTGGTGATACAGCTAAAGTTGCCGAAATCACTGCACAAATCGACAACTTCGAAACTCACGTTGTGCCAATCATTGCGGACATCGATGCTGGTTTCGGTAACGAAGAAGCAACTTACTTGCTTGCTAAAAAAATGATCGAAGCGGGTGCGTGTGCACTTCAAATCGAAAACCAGGTGTCTGACGCGAAACAATGTGGTCACCAAGCTGGTAAAGTAACTGTTCCACACGAAGACTTCATCGCTAAAATCCACGCGTTACGTTATGCGTTCCTGGAAATGGGTCTTGACGATGGTATTATCGTTGCGCGTACTGACTCTGAAGGCGCTGACTTGACTCAAAAAATCCCAGTGGTTAAAGAGCCAGGCGACATTGCTTCTCAATACATCAGCTACCTAGACACTCAAGAAATTGATATCTCTGAAGCTCAAGAAGACGAAATCCTGATCAAGCGTGATGGTAAATTACACCGTCCTAAGCGTCTAGCGTCTGGTCTGTACCAGTTCCGTGAAGGCACTCAAATTGACCGCGTTGTACTTGACTGTGTAACTAGCTTACAAAACGGTGCTGACCTTCTGTGGATCGAAACTGCAACGCCAAACGTTGAAGAAATCGCTCACATGGTTAACCGTGTTAAAGAAGTTGTTCCAAATGCGAAACTTGTTTATAACAACTCTCCATCGTTCAACTGGACTTTAAACTTCCGTCAACAAGCTTACGACCGTTGGGTTGCTGAAGGTAAAGACGTTTCTGCTTACGACCGTGCTAAGTTAATGAGCGCTGAGTACGACAACTCTGAATTGGCTGCTGATGCTGATGAGAAAGTACGTACATTCCAGGCAGATGCTTCTCGTGAAGCGGGTGTATTCCATCACTTGATTACACTTCCGACTTACCACACAGCTGCTCTTTCTACTCATGAGCTGGCTGAAGGTTACTTCGGTTCTGAAGGTATGTTGGCTTATGTTGCTGGCGTACAACGTAAAGAAATCCGTGGTGGTATCGCGTGTGTTAAACACCAAGCAATGGCAGGTTCTGACATCGGTGATGACCACAAAGAAATCTTCGCTGGTGACAACGCGCTTAAAGCGGGTGACGATGCGAAAAACACGATGAACCAATTCTCTGCATAAGCACTGAACTGATTCGAAAAAAACCCTGCTTATGCAGGGTTTTTTTTATGTCAAAAAAAATACAAACAAAAAAATAAAACGCTCTTTACAGCCTGCTTTTCAGGTATTCATTATTTCTTCATGATTGGGTGTTATCACAGCTTTTTGTGTTTAATTCTTGCATTCTCAAGCTATGTCATTGAATATCCATAAAGCTTGTTTATTTTGTGTACCTTCTTATCGTTCATCAAATCTGAAGTGATCCGGACTTATGTTGTCTAAATTTTTTATTCATCGTCCTATTTTTGCCGGTGTATTGGCCATAGTCGTGATGGCGATCGGGCTTTTTGCGGTGATGAATTTAGCTGTGGAACGATATCCTGACATTGCACCACCTCGGATCACTGTGGCGGCTACCTATACCGGTGCCTCTGCTGAAACGGTGGAGGAGAGTGTCACCCAAGTCTTAGAACAGCAAATCAAAGGGATTGATCATTTGCTGTACTTTAGTTCCAGTAGTGATTCTTCGGGACGAAGCCGGATCAGCATCAGTTTTGAAAATGGGACAGATCCGGATACCGCACAGGTGCAGGTGCAAAATGCCATTAACGGGGTCTTAAACCGCTTGCCGGAAGAGGTACAGCGTCAGGGAGTTAATGTCTTTAAGTCTCTGGGAGATACCCATATGGTCATCAGTCTGTATGACGAAAGTGGGCGCAGCAGCAATATCGAACTTTCGGACTATTTAATGACTCATCTGGAGCAGGATATTGCCCGGATTGATGGGGTGGGCGAGGTGGATGTTTTTGGTTCACAGTTCGCCATGCGGATTTGGCTACATCCGGCCAAACTCAAACAATATAGCCTGATGCCGAGCGATATACGTGCAGCAGTCGAAGCCCAGAATACCCAAGTGGCTGCCGGGGCGATAGGAGACCTGCCTACGGTCGAAGACCAGTATCTGAATGCCAAAGTCACCTCTGGCAGCCGTTTAAAAACGGTCGAAGAGTTTGAAAATATTATTGTGAAATCTGCTCAAGATGGCAGTTTTATCTATTTAAAAGATGTGGCGAGGGTAGAACTGGGAGCTGAAAATTATCAGTCTTATAGCACTAATAATGGTTTTCCATCGGCTGGTCTGGGAATTTCACTAGCCTCCGGGGCGAATGCCATTGCTACCTCACAACTGATCAAGGCCGAAATTTCCCGTATTGCCACACAATTACCCCCAGGCTATAAAATCGCCTATCCCCGGGATAATACGCCATTTGTGCAGGAGTCGATTAAGGAGGTTGTAAAAACCCTGATCGAAGCAGTCATCCTGGTGATTATAGTCATGTTTATTTTCCTGCAGAACTGGCGGGCAACCCTGATTCCTGCAATTACTGTGCCTGTGGTCATTTTGGGAACGATGGCGGTGTTATATGCGCTGGGGTTGAGCATCAATACTCTGACACTGTTTGCGATGGTGCTGGCGATTGGTCTACTGGTCGATGATGCGATTGTCGTGGTGGAAAATGTAGAGCGTCTGATGCACGAGCAGCAGCTGTCTGCCAAAGAGGCAGCTTTGGCATCCATGCAGGAAATCAGTGGTGCCCTAGTCGGGATTACTCTGGTGTTGACTGCGGTGTTTATTCCGATGGCACTCTTTGGGGGATCAACCGGCGTGATCTATCGTCAGTTTTCCATTACGTTGGTTGCTGCCATGTCGCTTTCCCTGATGGTGGCGCTCATCCTGACCCCGGCACTCTGCGCACTTATACTCAAGACGAATCCTCAACCTGTAAGATGGGCCAGCTGCTTTAACCAGAAACTCGACAATTTAAAAGATCGTTATGTGCATCTTTCCACCATGACCTTGCAACATAAAGCGATCTGTCTAGTGCTCTTTATCGGGTTGATTGGCATTTTTGCTCTATTTTACCGCGCTTTACCGACTAGCTTTTTGCCCAGTGAAGATCAGGGAATTCTGAGCCTGCAAATTCGCCTGCAGGAAGGTGCCCCTATGAAAAATACTATTCAAGTGGGTGAGCAGGTACGTCAATATTTTCTGGAACAGGAAAAAGCCAATATTAATCTGGTCATGATACGTTATGGTCGTAACTTCTCAGGTACCGGTCAGAACCTGGCGACCGGTTTTGTAGCCTTGAAGCATTGGGATGATCGTTCAGGGGGAGAAAATACCGCGCAGGCGATTCGTGAACGTGCCATGGCACATTTCCGTGATAATCCCAATGCTCAGATCAATATTAGTATGCCCGCATCGGTGAATGGTCTGGGACAAACCGACGGCCTGGATTTCTGGATTCGTGATATTAATGGCAATGGCCGTCAGTATCTGGAAGAGCAGTTCCAGAATATGCAGGCTAGTGCAGCTCAATATAGTAGCTTTGAAAATCTGGATAAGCGTTCCAATCCTGAAAAAGCCGAACTTAAAGTCAATATTGACCAGAAACAGGCCATGGCCAATGGTTTAAGCCAGTCAGCAATCAACAGCACGCTTTCAGCGGCCTGGGGCGGCAACTATATTAATGACTTTATTGATCGTGGCCGGATTAAACGGGTGATTATGCAGGGCGATGCAGAGTTTCGTTCCAAACCCGAGGATCTGGCACAATGGCATGTACGTAATGATCAGAACCAGATGATTCCATTCAGTAATTTTTCTAAGGTCGGCTGGAGTGGTGGCCCTGAGGTCGTCAACCGTTTTATGGGCTATACTGCACTGCAAATGGAAGCAGATATCAGCAAAGGTGCCAGTTCTGGTCAAGCCATGCAGGATGTAGAGCATCTGGTCGGTCAGCAAGAGGGTGTGGATGTGGTCTGGAGTGGTTTATCTTTTGAAGAAAAACAGTCCAATAACCAGGCGATCTGGCTTTATCTGGTCTCCGTTGGCTTTATTTTCCTGTGTCTGGCTGCTTTATATGAAAGCTGGAGTATTCCAACCGCGGTGATGTCAGCCATTCCTTTGGGGATTGGGGGGAATATTATTTTCAGCTCTCTGGCCGGTTTTCCAAATGATATCTATTTCCAGATTGCATTACTGACGACGATTGGCCTGTCCTGTAAAAATGCCATCCTGATTGTAGAGTTTGCTTCTTTGGCTCAGGATAAAGGAAAAACGGTGATCGAGGCTGCCCTAGAAGGAGCCTCCCTGCGTTTACGTCCGATTCTGATGACCTCGCTAGCATTTGGTGCCGGGATTATGCCATTGGTTTTTGCCTTCGGTGCTGGTGCGGTCAGCCGTCAGGAAATTGGAGTCAGTGTGCTGGGAGGCGTGATCTTCGGCACGGTACTGGTCCTGATCTTTACCCCATTTATGTATGTACTGATCCGCAGCCTGTTTCGTAAACACTCACCCGCCTAGTCATCTGTCTCATTCAAGCGAGCAAGAGTCTGAGCTGATCAGGCTCTTCTATTGTGCGCGGCAAAATTCTGATTTATCCGCTGTGATGAGAATCAGGTATTGCATGATTAATAATGAATATCCTGCTGATTTATCTTAGCCTTGGAAATAGGGAATACGCAGGACAGACCCGAACAATGACATGACGCATCAAGATTAAAAAAGAGAATTCCATGCCACAAATCGCCGAAAAAATACATCATGTGCAGCAACAGCTTCGCTCTGAGCATTATCAGGAAGCGATGGGCCTGTTAAATCTGTTAAATGTTGCAGATCAGGCGCGTATTCTGAAAGGATTGAAATTAGACGAGCAGGTGCAGATTCTGCAAGAGCTGGATGAGCCGCGCGGAGCATTTGAGTTTATGCCACTCAATCAACAGGTCAGCCTGGCCGAGCAACTGCCAGCAGCCATCATCATTCCTATTCTGAACACCATGAATCCGGATGACTTTGTCGATGTGTATAAGCGTTTAAGCTCGGAGTATCAGCAACAGTTGATGCCGCAACTGTCTGAAGACACCCGGCAGACCTTGAAGAATTTGGCGCTTTATCCAGAAGGCACTGCGGGGGCGCTGATGAGCTCCAGTTTTGTCAAGCTGCATCAGGATTTACGCATGGATGAGGCCATTCAGACCTTAAGAATGGTGGCCACTCCTCAGGAAACCATCTATCTGGTTTATATCGTAGATGAGCAGGAGCAGTTAATCGGGGTTATTTCTTTGCGGGAGATTATTCAGTCCGATCCACAAAAGACGATTGCAGAAGTCATGCACCGCGATGTTCTATATGCCCATTTCGAAGATGATCAGGAAAGTGTGGCGCGTGCTTTGGCCTATTATGATTTTATGGCTTTGCCGGTAGTGGATGAGCATAAACGGATTCTGGGAATTATCACTTATGATGATGCACTGGATATTGTAGAAGCTGAAACTACCGAGGATATCTTAAAGTCGGGTGCAGTTGAGCCTCTGGATGAACTCAGCCTGAAAACCGCACCGATTCTGACCTTGTATCAGAAGCGTGTATTCTGGCTGGTCGTGCTGATTTTTGGTAGCCTGCTCTCAGGAATTGGGATTGCACATTTTGAAGAGATTATTGCGGCCAATATCGTCTTGGTATTTTTTCTGCCGCTGCTGGTCGGGAGCGGCGGGAATGCCGGTTCTCAGTCGGCCACCTTGATGGTACGTGCGCTTGCCACGGATGATGTGGAATTTAAGGACTGGTTCAGTCTGCTCAGCCGGGAAATTCTGGTCGCTTTATGCCTGGGAATAACCATGGCTTTTGCAGTTTCGATTCTGGGCTATATTCGAGGAGATATGATGGTCGCTATTGTTCTGGCCATCAGTATGGTGGGAATTGTGGTGATGGGCTGCCTGATTGGGATGAGCCTGCCGTTTATTCTAAATCGCTTTAATATGGATCCGGCCAGTGCTTCGGCTCCCTTGGTCACCTCAATTTGTGATGCAACTGGTGTGGTAATCTATCTATTTGTAGCGTCAAAACTGCTGCTCTGATTGACAGATTTATATATCCTAGGCTTTAGCATACGGTATGCTCACGAAATAAATAGAAAATTTGGACCTAAACATGTCTGATTCTGACAGCAAGAAAGTCTTGACCCAACAGGAAGTCATCCGTCTGGAACGGGATCTGGCCAAATTCGCCAATCTGATGGATTCCCTGGTCAGGATTCCATTTACCAAACAGGGCGTAGGAGCAGATGCTGCCTTGAGTACCATTCCAGTCGCGGGCGATCTAGCCGGATTTGTCTTGACCTGTTATGCCATCTATAAAGCCAGGCAGGTTGGTGTACCGCGCAGCAAGTTAAATCCGGTCATGAAACTGGCTGTACTGGATGCCGTGGTCGGCTTTATTCCAGTAGTGGGCACCATCTTTGATATTTTCATACGCCCTAGCCGTAAGGCATTAGATGTTGTGCATGATCATATCAGGCAGGAATATCAGATCCTTAGCGACGATCATGTGGTGCATCCTTTTTTACATGAAAGTCTGGAGCGTAAACAGCAGCAGTCCAGGTTCTGGCGCAATCCTGTGGTGGCCTGGGTGTGGATTCATATTCCTGATCTGCTGGGGGCTTTATTCTTGATTTTGCTGACTGGTCTCATTGGATGGGGGAGTTTTGTATTGTATCAATGGATGAGCAGCTAAACTCCAAAGCTTTAAGATATGAATCAACGCACTTTAAAACGCCAGAAAAAAGCCTGCAGATGCAGACTTTTTTTAAATCAGGAACAACCGGTTGATTAAGGACAATCAAGCTGTTGTAGGGCCGCGACACGCTGTTCAATTGTCGGGTGCGTCTGGAAGAGAGCTGCAAGACTGAAACCCTGAGACTGACCTTCAGCAATGGCAAAGGCCTTCATCTCTTTTGGCATCGCATCCGGCATTTCTGATTCGGCCTGTAAACGTAATAAGGCTGAAATCATGGCCTGCTTGCCTGCAAGACGTGCACCCGCTTCATCAGCGCGGTATTCGCGATAGCGCGAGAACCACAACACGATGGCAGAAGCCAGAATACCAAAGACAATATCCAGAACGATGGTAATGACAAAATAACCAATCCCTGGAGCTTCGCCTTCTTCACGGCCAAAGAAAGTACGGTCGATGAAATCACCTGCCACACGAGCAAAGAACATCACGAACGCGTTCACTACACCCTGGATGAGCGCAAGTGTGACCATATCGCCATTGGCAACGTGACCGATTTCATGCGCCAGCACTGCACGTAGTTCGTCTTTGTTCATGCGTTCCAGCAAGCCTGTCGATACTGATACCAGCGCATCATTCTTGTTCCAGCCAGTTGCAAAGGCATTCGACTGATAAGACGGGAAAATTCCGACTTCTGGCATTTTAATACCAGCACGTTGAGACAGTTGCGCAACTTCTTGAAGTAACCATGCTTCTGCCTGATTACGTGGCGCATTCGGGTCAATCAGTTCAGTACCTGTGGTCTTTTTCGCCATCCATTTAGACATGAACAGGGAAATTAGGGAACCTACCATACCAAACACAAAACAGATGACTAACAGGTTGCCTAGATTCAAGCCACCCGCGCCATGGTAACTACCGACACCGAAGAGTGACAGAATAATGCCAGCTACAACCAGTACCGCGAGGTTGGTTAGCAAGAACAAACCAATCCGCATCATTGAGAAATCCTCTTATTATAGAAAAATAATCTGATTAGCAAATAAAATCATTGAACTCAATATGAGGTGGAATTATTAAAAATTCAAGAAAAAATTCGCAATCAGCTACAAAAAGTTAGCAGGAGTTTAGCCTGAATTACAGGCCATTTTCGAGCAAAAAAATCTTTATTATTAATCACTCAAATAGATTTTTGCTGCTGCTGAAGCATTTGCGGTGGCATAAGAGCCTATCGGAGCATCGGTATAGCTGCCATCGGCATTCACAATCACCTGACGTTGATATTGAGCAGCAGCCTGCATTGGGGCTGTATTGGTCGCAGGCGTAGTATAGTGGGCTGAACTGGCAATCACCCGGCCCTGATCGGCAGAAGCGGAATAACTGGCCTGTGAAACATGGACACCATTACTATATAAATTCTGATAACGGCTCGTTACCCGGCGAACATAGTCCTGAGTTTCACGGAAGGGAGGGACGCCCTTATATTTGGCGACATTGCCTTCACCGGCATTATAGCCGGCCAATGCCAGCGTGGTATTGCCATTAAAACGTTTCATCAGCCAAGCCAGGTATTTGGCACCTGCCATAATATTCTGGTGCGGATCATACGCATTGCTGACATTAAAGCGGCGTGCCGTAGCTGGCATCAGTTGCATCAGGCCTTGTGCTCCAACCGGAGAACGTGCATGCACATTAAAACCGGATTCGGTATGCATCACCGCTTTAATCAGACCTTCGGAAATACCATGGGTCTGTGCTGCCTGACGGATAATGGCATCAAAAGCATCTTTATTTTTACTATAGCTTGGTAAAACAGCAGCTTCGCTGTTGCCCCAGTTGCTATAACTGTGAATATTACTGTCTGGATAGTAGGTCTTCTTTTCGACCTGTAAATGATTATAACGGCTCTTTTTATTGGTCAATAAGGTACTGCCATTGCTGTCACGCAATTGATAGATCGTTTCACCGGCAGAGGCAAGTTGACTGCTCTGCAGGCAGACTACTGCACTAATCAGATGACACCCCAACCAAGATAGCTTTATTTTCATTGTTTATATTTGACAGATAATAAGCGAGTAAAGTTCAGGGGTGAGTTTAACAAAAAATTACGGAATGAACAGTATTCTGTGCTTTATTTCTAAACGAGTTTGTAAATGCAAGATCTGTTTGAGAGTTTATTCATCAAAAAAAATTTTTATTTAATTTAAAAGCCTAGGCTTGACAGGGGTAAGACATTGTTTTTTATGAAAAAATAAATTGATCAATAAGTGATCAATTTAAGGGGAAGCCTTAAATTTGGAGGCGGACAAGTTGTCAAGTCATTTTCAATCCACAAAGTTATCCACAGCTTTTGTGGACAACTGTGGAAAAGTGTAAAAGATAAGCACTTTGCTGGAAAAATGAACGCAAAAGTTTCGGCCTAGCTATTTAAATAAAGCATCAACATGAAGCTAGCATGACATTTGCAGGAAATTAAATTCTTTTGATGCGATATGCACCCGAATCGGCTAAAATTGCGCGGTATTTTTATTTATGGGTTAGTCTCGTCTATGTACTCGCCAGTTGAACCCGAGCAAGGATTTAATTTCAAACCTGAACCGCCAACCAGCTCTGCTTACTACCGTTTGTTGAAGAAGCTTCGCCGCCAGGTCGGACATGCCATTCGCGACTTCAAGATGATTGAAGACGGCGATAAGGTCATGGTGTGTATTTCTGGTGGTAAAGACAGTTATACCTTGTTAGATATCCTGCTTCAGTTCAAGCGCATTGCACCGATCAACTTTGATGTGGTGGCGGTAAATTTGGACCAGAAACAGCCAGGTTTTCCTGAAGATGTTCTGCCACGTTATTTAGAAGAAAATAACATTCCGTATTACATCCTGGAAAAAGATACCTATAGCATCACTAAAAAGCTGACACCTGAAGGCAAGACCTATTGTGCAGTCTGTTCACGCTTACGCCGTGGTTCACTGTATGGCTTTGCTCAGGAAATCGGGGCCACCAAAGTGGCGCTGGGCCATCATCGTGATGATATTCTGGCGACTTTCTTCCTGAACCTGTTCCATGGTGGCAGCCTGAAAGCCATGCCGCCGAAGCTGTTGTCTTCTGACAAAAAGAACATCCTGATTCGTCCGCTGGCTTATGTGGAAGAAAAAGACATTATCAAATATGCAGAAATGCGCCAGTTCCCGATTATTCCATGCAACCTGTGTGGTTCGCAGGACAATCTGCAACGTGCCATTATTAATGACATGCTGCGTGACTGGGATAAAGCGCATCCTAAACGTTTGCACAGCATTTTTGGTGCCCTGCAAAACGTATCGCCATCTCAGCTGGCAGATCGCGAGCTATTTGATTTTGAAGTGCTGGACAGCCAACGCGAATTTGATTTTAAAGGCAGCTGTTCGACTGAAGAGGCTGTTGAAGGTGAGAACCGCCGTATCAATATGGTCAATCTTGGCTTTGCCTTAGACTAAGACTAAAAAGCAGGCATCAGCTTTCGGGCTGATGTCTGCGTTGTTGACCCCTTATAAAAGAATGACGCTATAAATTATGAGGGTCTTCTAACTATATAAGAAATGACCAACCTTGCTTTATTGAAAGCGCAAGGGAAAAAGTATATTTTGCTGCTCTAGCATTAGATGTCATTGCTTGAAAATGATGCAATTTCCTGCCTTATATTTTAGATCAGCTCAAAAATATGTGTCGTTGCCTCTCGGGGAAGAGTCAACACTCGAGTTGCTGAAAAATAACTTAAAACCAGAACTACAAAAATTGAACGGTGCGTACAAAATTTGTTAGCCATTGCCACAATGATCATGTTATAACAAGGTACTAGCATAAATGCTCACCCTGATGTCGTCTGGATAGTCGACACAAATGAACAAATAAATTGAGGAAAGATCATGCCTGTTTTTTTATCTGATGATTGGTTTTCAACTGTAGATACATTGACTGCACAAGCGGGTAATCTGGATTTGCCACCCGCTTTGGCAAACCTTGCAATTAATTTGGTGGTTGCGGATACAACAGGTAATACTGAATTATCTTTAGATGGTGGCGTGATCAAAAAAGGTCTGTCTTCAAATGCGAAAACAACCTTAAATATGGATGCAGAGACCTTACGTAAAGTCTTCCTGGAATTTGATATGGCTGCCGCAATGCAAGCCTTCATGACAGGTAAAATTAAAGTACAGGGCGATATGTCGCAATTAATGGCGCTGCAAACTGCAAAACCAAGTCAGGCGCAAAAAGACCTGTTCAAAAAAGTGCTTGAAAATACGACAGCATAATTCTCGCTGAACGCTCGTATAAACCAAAAAAGCTTACCCGAAGGTAAGCTTTTTTTATGTCTGCCAGTTTTAAATACGGGATATTTAGATATTTACCAGCTGTGGCGTGGTCTTGATATGCTCTAAATAAGCACGGATACGCGTCACATATTGTACTGCCTGACGGTAACGGCCATTATTGGCTTTGTTCTGATCCAGATAGGCATATAAGTTCACCCAGTTATTTGGATTCTTGCCTTGGGCCTGAATCCGCTTTTGCAGCTGATTGACGGCACCTGGACCCATATTATAAGCCACCAGCGCAAACCAGTTCCGGTCTGGATAAGGAATATGCTCGTAGCGATCCAGCATCTGGTCATAGTACTTGGCACCACCCTGGATGCTTTGCAGTGGATCGGTGCGGTTGCTGACGCCCATTGCTTTGGCTGTACTATTGGTCAGCATCATCAGGCCGCGTACACCCGTTGGTGAAACTGAGTTCGGTTTAAGATAGGATTCCTGATAACCAATGGCTGCCAGTAAATGCCAGTCCAGGTCATATTGTTTGGCTGTCTGCTTAAAGCTGGCCTGGTAGATGGGCAGGCGATTGCTTAAATCACGCTGAATGGTATTCCAGGACTCTTGCTGTACCACATTGCGGTTATAAAAAGAAGCCAGCTGTTTAATGGCACCACTTTGTTTGCCGCGACAGACAAAAGCGCTTGCTGTTTGGCTGAGTGGATCATTCGCTGACTTAAAGACCAGATTCAGATTGGTATTCAGGCCGTTGCTGGACAGGCTATACTGATCTCCACAGGTCGCAGAGAACCCAGTTAGGCGTTGCTTTTCAATAGCCTGTATATCTGATGTGGTCATCGCCAGATTGGCTTTTCCTTTAGCCACCCATAACAGGGCAGTGGCATTGTCAGGAACAATTTTAAAGTCCAGCTTGACATTCAGGTTGTTGGCATAGCTACGCACCAGGTCATAACCAAACCCATGCAGATGTTCACCATCCTGAAAGACGGTACTCGGATTTTTGACCGCCACAACGGTCAGCTGCTGACTGTTGACTACCTGGTCATACTGCAAGGCAGTGTTGCTTGCATTCAGGCTGTGAAAAGGAATAAATACAGTGCTTAATACAAGTGCTTTAACGGGGAGAGAAGAAATAAAAGATCTTAGGCAAAGCCTCGTAGACCCAGTGGTTGAACTACTGTGCATGTTGTCTCCGCTACTAGTAATTTATGCCCTAAAAATTACAGGTAACACAGCCTGAAACTTTTAAAAGTTTGATAAATTCAATAAGGGTTGGGCAGTCATGACGTCATTCAGAATGACAAGAGAATTACAAGGGATTGTGTAGAAAAACTACATAGAGTAAAAAGTGATCAATTTCAAAAGATGGGTGCATAGTAATGATGTAAAAAATGATTGTCAAATTTTGTAGGTGATTTATTTTTGAAATGTAATTTAAGTGGTTAAATTTATTAGGGAATTTTTTTTAAAATTAAGCTTGCCCTAAAATGGTGAATAAAATAAGCTGATGAGTTGTCAATAATGAGCAAATTAACTTAGTTAAGCGCAATGAAATCAAACCTGATCACCCGTGGCGGACACGATAAATTAGTGGCAGAACTTAAGAATCTGTGGCATGAAGAACGTCCGGAAATTACCAAAAAGGTAAACTGGGCGGCCAGTCTGGGCGACCGTTCAGAGAACGCCGATTACCAGTACAACAAGCAGTTGTTACGCAAGATTGACCGTCGAGTGCGTTATCTGGGTAAGCGTTTAGAAGAGCTAAAAATTATTGATTTTTCACCTGAACAGGAAGGAAAAGTCTATTTTGGAGCCTGGGTTGAAATTGAAAATGAACAGGGTGAACAAAAGAATTTGCGGATCGTCGGGGTCGATGAAATTTATGATCATCATCCACAGCATATTTCGATTGAGTCTCCTATGGCACGTGCCTTGTTGGGCAAGCAGGTGGATGACGAAATCGAGGTTATTACACCGTCAGGTAAGAAGCTTTGGTATATCAACTCGATTGATTATGAAAAGCCAGAAAATTCAGCAAATTAATAGAATTGATTTTATTTTGTTCAGTTGATGCAGGGAAATTATAAAAATATTTGCCAAGGGCGATTTTTATTTATATGATGACGGCCATGGAAGCGTGGCAGAGCGGTTTAATGCACCGGTCTTGAAAACCGACGAGGGTGTGAGTCCTCCGTGAGTTCGAATCTCACCGCTTCCGCCAAATTCAAAAACCCAGTCTACAGGCTGGGTTTTTTTATAGCTGCTTAAATTTCTGTCGCAGGAATGAAGGGATATAGACGAAGAGAAATACGGCATCTCAAAGCGCCAATTGATTCGTTGCTGCTGACTTTATTTATTGTTTCGTCCTACTGAGTTTTTATCTTTATTCAACTTATTCTTTCCGGCTGATTTTTAGCTGAATAAACCGGTTTTTACACAAGTTTTGCTAAATTTTATTGCTAATTCGGCAATTTATTTATATGATGGCGGCCATGGAAGCGTGGCAGAGTGGTTTAATGCACCGGTCTTGAAAACCGACGAGGGTGTGAGTCCTCCGTGAGTTCGAATCTCACCGCTTCCGCCAGATTCAAAACCCCAGTCAATGATTGGGGTTTTTTTATGGCTAAATAGTGAATATTCAGATATTCGCAATAGAAGTGGGGTTTTGGATTTCCTGCTGTAACCAGCTGGCAAACTTTTCAATCAGGGGGGAACTTTCCTGACCGGAATGCACCAGATAATAAGCCCGTTGCTTTGCGAGTGTCTTTGTCGACACCAATATCAATTCCTGTTTATTTAATTCTTTTTCAATCAGCATTTGCGGAATTAAGGCCATGCCCATAGCATGTGTTGCCGCGACTGCCAGCATGGAAAACAGCTCATGACGCTGGCCTTGAAAAGGATTGGCATGTTGAATCTGATGCAGTTTAAACCAGTCTTCCCAGATATTGGGCCGGGTGGTCTGTTGGAGTAAAGGTAGTCGAATCAGCTGCTCCGCACTCAGATCAAAACTATAAGAGTTGATCATGCTGGCATCCGGAAAATACTGCCGGATCAGGCTGGGTGCGCAAACCGCGACCACATCTTCATGCATTAAAAAATGACTATAGGTTCCAGGCCATTGTTCCAGCTGCTGCGGTGTACCTGCATAGATTGCCGCATCAAAAATATGTTCCTGAAACAAAAAAGGCCGGGTACTGGTTTCCAGATGCACCGTAATTTCAGGATAAAGCTGATGAAAGCCCTGAAGTTTTGGTAAGAGCCAGCGGGTGGCAAAGGTCGGAACCACGCCCAGTTTTAAGGTGCCGCCACGGCCTTGATGGGTAATGACATCTACAGTAGCCTGTTCCAGCCCTTTTAGATGCGGGCCGATACTTTTAAGGTATTGCTGTCCGGCATTGGTTAACTCTACGCCATGCCGTGTTCGGGTAAATAGTGCTGTCCCCAGATAGTCCTCTAGCTGCTGGAGCTGGCGAGAAACAGCGCTTTGTGTCAGAAACAGCTCCTGTGCTGCATAGGTATAGCTGGCGTGGCGTGCAGCAGACTCAAAACAGATAAGGGCTTGCAGGGAGGGGATTTTTCGGCGCATCTGGTCATCCTTGACGCATGGTAAAAAAATAATCAGATATTAATAAACGGTATGTTCATGTTGTCCAAGTATAGGGCTTTAGGGTGAAAAATAGTCATTACCGGGTTAAATTTCTTTTTAAGAAGAAGTATCTAGACAAGTTATGCGTAAAACGCATAACTGCATGCAAATTAATTGGTTGAAGCAGTGGCGATTCATGCATAAAGTCAGTCTTAAGGATAAAACAAGATAATATCAACGAAGGATTGGCAGAGGACATTATGAATCAAATGGTCGATACTAAAAAAGCAAGCAAATCATACTTCAACTGGCAAGATCCATTTTTACTGGAACAGCAGTTGACTGAAGAAGAACGCATGATTCGGGACAGCGCACAGGCTTATTGTCAAGACAAGCTGATGCCGCGTGTGCTCGAGCAGTTCCGTCATGAAAAAACCGATCCGGCTATTTTTCGTGAGATGGGCGAGCTTGGTCTGTTGGGTC
>NZ_SMTB01000170.1:0-2236 GCF_006864105.1 Acinetobacter sp. RF14B
GATAAACTCCATTAAGGCTTCAGAATAATCAGTGGTGATATGTGGATGAGTCAGGGCTGAACCTAGGGCACGAGGATGCGGCGCTTGGGACAAGAAACCGTTGCTTTGCATACGCAAGCTTTCACTAAAGGCTTTGAGCCAGGCATGATCAATTTGGGGTAGGCTCAAGGCCAGCAAAATACTGTGCGGAGTGGCACCCATGGCAGCAATATCGGACAGATTAACAGCAACCGATTTCCAGCCAATCGCATGCGGGTCAGTCTCTAGGGGGAAATGTCGTCCAGCCACTGAAGTGTCGGTACAGATCACCAGTTGTTGCTGTGGAGGAGGGGTGAGCACGGCTGAGTCGTCACCGACGCCTAAATCGACAGAATTGAGATTCCGCCGATTAAAATAGCTATCAATAATCGAGAACTCAGCCATACAACAATGCGACTTAAACTAGTGGGCTTGCTGTTTTTCTGCTGTACGTAGCGTCGTGGCTAAACGGTCCAATACACCATTGATGTATTTATGGCTGTCTGCACCGCCAAAATGTTTAGCCAGTTCGATTGCTTCGTCCAAAACCACACGATACGGAATTTCCAGGTGTTCTTTCAATTCGTAGGCGCCCAAACGCAGTGTAGCCAGCTCAACGCCGTCCAGTACGGTAATTTCACGATCCAGTACCGGAATTAAGAGCGCATCCAGTGCTTCATGATTGGCAACCACTTGAGTCAACAATTCATGATAATAGCTCAGATCCACTTTATGCATGGCATTTTCCACACGCGTACGTGCTTCAATCTCATGCACCGGATTGTGGCTCATCTGCCATTCATAAATTCCTTGCACAGCAAAACGACGTGCTTTACGTTTTGCTGCATAAGTTGCTTGAAGTGTTTGCGACATAGCGTTAGATAGCCTTTAACAAGTTAACCATTTCAATCGCAGTTAAAGCAGCTTCACTGCCTTTATTTCCTGCTTTTGTACCCGAGCGTTCAATCGCTTGTTCGATACTGTCCGTAGTGAGTACACCGTTAATGACCGGTAAGCCAGTGTCCAGGCCAACCACGCCCAAACCTTTGGCACATTCACCCGCCACAAAATCGAAATGAGGGGTGCTACCACGAATCACTGCGCCAAGTGCAATGATGGCATCGAAACGTTCCGAAACAGCCAGTTTTTTTGCAACTACCGGCAGTTCCCAGGCACCCGGTGCATGAACAACCGTAATATTATCCTCTGATACGCCATGACGTTTCAACGTATCAATAGCACCTTCTAACAGATGTTCAACAACAAAGCTATTAAAACGACCAACTAAAATCGCGAAACGGCCTTCGCTCGCGAGATGCAACATACCTTCAATACGGCGAATAGCCATAGGAACCTCGATTATTTCTTAAGATGTTTGTTGTGCAGTGATGTATTCCACCACTTCTAAGTTAAAGCCGGACAGGGCATTGAAACGTAATGGAGAGCTGAGCAGCTTCATTTTTTCCACGCCCAGATCACGTAAAATTTGTGCACCCACCCCAATGGTTTGATATTGCTGAGACAGTGCAGCATTGGATTTGACATTTTTCGGTGCTTTCAGGGTCTCTAAAGCCGGGCCTAAGTCCTGTAAATGGCGCTGGCCGATCCAGACCAGTACACCACGGTCGCTGGTAGAAATCTCTTTGAGTGCTCGGTCCAGGTTCCAGGTGCTTTCACTGTCCGGTTTTTTGACTTTTAAAAGATCTCGGGTTGGGTTAAAACCATGTACGCGTACCGTCGTGACACCTTGTTTAGGCTCGCCTTTTACTAAGGCTAAATGAATATCCGGATTGCCGAGCTCACGGTAACGATACAAGTCAAAGCTGCCATATTCAGTCTCGATGGCTTGGTGATCAATACGCTCAACCGTCTGCTCATTGGTCATACGGTAATGAATCAGGTCGGCAATGGTGCCAATTTTCAGACCATGCTTTTCGGCAAATACTTCCAGATCTGGACGGCGCGCCATGGTGCCATCTTCTTTAATAATTTCACAAATTACCGATGCGGGTTCCAGACCGGCAAGGCGGGCCAGATCACATCCTGCTTCGGTATGACCTGCGCGGTGCAATACCCCACCTGGCTGTGCCATTAAAGGGAAAATATGGCCGGGCTGTACAATATCTGTTGGCTTGGCATGTGCCGCCACCGCAGTCTGAATCGTGTGAGCACGTTCAGCGGCTGAAATGCCCGTGGTAATTCCTTCTGCTGCTTCAAT
>NZ_SMTB01000171.1:0-2181 GCF_006864105.1 Acinetobacter sp. RF14B
GTAAATTTTCAGCGTTGCTGGCTCCCCGTCAGCCGGATTGGGTTGCATCGCAGGGGTGTCGAAAGAGTCAACTGCGGTCCAAAGCTGTTGGACTTGGGTGAAAAGGGCGTTTATTCTTCCTATACGTGAACCGCATCCTACGGAATGAGTAACCCTTGCCCTATTGTGAGTAGAACGTCGTATAATTCAAACGAAAGCAGTTAATAGGTATGAAATATCACAGCACAAAAGAGCGACAGGACATGTTTAGATGATGTTATTATAAAATAATAACATCATGGATGAATAAAAAATAATTTTCTATCTTTACAACTATGTTATACTTCTATGATAAGGCTATGATGGCAAAGCCTTGGTTTTCCTAATCAAATAGTCGCCGAGATGGCTTCAATGCGACAGTAGGTCTACTGTCTCACAATTAATTCATGTATCAGATTTTTGTTCCCTGATGGGAAGTGTTATCCATACGAAAAGAATATGGGTAAAGTGTTACACCTGTATATGACATTCAGAATGTCCTGTCGGGGGAACTGGTACCAATTTAATAAAAGAAAACAGTATAGAAATGACAATCGAAGATATGCAAACATTAGCCCTAGAGCATGGGCTGAGAATTTCGGAAGAGATGAGCGTCAATGAGATGGGCATCGACTTTAGAGTTGCCTTTGTAAAGGAAGTAAACGGTGAGAACTGGGTACTCCGTATACCTCGAAGAAGCGATATGCTTGAACAAATCGAAAATGAAAGTAGAATATTGGATTTAGCCAAAAGAAACCTGTCGATCAATGTCCCTGATTGGAAAATTGTATCGGAGCGCCTAATAGCCTACCCTTTACTGGAGGATGCGCCTGCTCTGACATTCGATGCGATAACACATGAGGTTTCTTGGAACATAGATCGCGATAGCATAGCTTATGTGGAGTCTCTGGCAAAATCATTGGCCGAATTACATCGTATTACAGCTGACGATGTGAGAAAGAGCAACTTGAAAATAATGACTCCAAGTGAATTGAGGACCGAAATAGCTGACCGTATCCACTTGGTGAAATCTGAGATAGGTATCAGCGAGCCGTTGGAAAACAGATACCGTAGATGGTTGGACAATGACCCTTTGTGGCCTGAATTCACTTGTTTCATCCATGGCGATCTCTATGCAGGGCATGTCTTAACCTCGAAGGAAGGTAAGACCTCTGGTATCATAGATTGGTCTACTGCGCATATGGGTGATCCTGCACTGGACTTTTCTGGTCACGTATCGGTTTTTGGAGAGGATAGCCTGAAGAGTTTGATAACGGAGTATGCTAAACAAGGCGGAACGATATGGGATAGGCTCTACGAACAATCTATAGAGAGGGCTGCTGCAGCTCCATTAGCATATGGCGCTTTTGCGGTAGAGTGCAACGACGATAATCATATCAATGCCGCCAGAGCAGCCTTAGGTATTGTTCAATAAAATGATGTGAGGATACTTTTTTAAATGCTAAAATAGGAGTTCGATTGGTGCCACTTAAGAGTATCATTGATTTCTATTTTAGCCAGTATCCTCCACTTTTAGGAGCTCCTCGAAACTCGATTTTATGATCATCTCTTAAGATTTTGAGCCACCGCTCTACTATCTTGACAGGAACTAATAGCTCGTTTACTAAAAATGGTGCACGCTTTCCTGGATTAGTTCTTATCTGATTAAATAGTAGATTTACTCCCTCATTAGATTCGAAAAGTAGCTTTGATGAGACAATAACTCGAAAACCGTGCTGGAAATTTTCAAAGACAGGGGGACGCAGACCATAGGATGCGAAGCCTTCTTGGATTCGTTTGATGCCTGACCCATATTTTTCAATAAAATGCGCTTCTTTGAACGTGGCAGATATCCTTTTATTGCGCGCCCATGGCGAGTAATCTTCACGAAGAAGCTGATCAATCGTTAAGTTATCAGCTAAACCACCTGGATTGAAAAACTCTATGGAATTGTAATACACCCTGATTATGGAATCGGCAAATTAATTTGGACTTGGGTGAAAAGGGCGTTTATTCTTCCTATTACGTTGTCGGCAGCGGGCCAAAAAGGAATACGTCCATGCCCATCGAGGTGAAACCGGCTGTGAGCGCGGGTTCAAGCATATAGCCCGACAGGCGCGTATCCTTGCCGATCACGACACGATGGCGGTGGTCACCGCGACG
>NZ_SMTB01000172.1:0-2122 GCF_006864105.1 Acinetobacter sp. RF14B
TGGCCCGAATCGCCGAGCTGGCCGCCCTGATCGTGAATATTATCCGCACCCAGTTTGTGGCAATTTTGGGAAATATCTCGATTGCCATTCCAGTGGCCGCCCTGATTACTCTGATGTGGGAAGTGGCCTTACATGAACCGTTGCTGACCCATGCCAAAGCAACCACCACATTACATAGTCTGAACCCGTTTACTTCTCTGGCGATTCCTCATGCTGCCATTGCCGGGGTTTGCCTGTTCCTGTCAGGGCTGTTGGCCGGTTATTTTGACAATATGGCCGTCTACCGCAAAGTCGGTCCACGTCTCAAAGCGCATGTGCGTTTGTCTCAGCTGATGGGCCACGAGCGTCTGCAACGCTTTGCTGACTATATAGAGCGCAATCTTGGCGCACTAGCGGGTAACTTTCTGTTCGGGATCATGCTGGGCAGTATGGGGACCATCGGTTTCATCCTCGGTTTACCTTTAGACATCCGTCATATTGCCTTTGCCGCAGCAAACTTCATTCAGGGTCTGCTCAGTATTAATGGACCGGATATTGGACTGATCATCGTTTCTTTTCTGGGGGTTTTGCTGATTGGCCTGACGAACCTGTTTGTCAGCTTTACCCTGACGATTATTGTGGCTTTACGTGCCCGTCGGGTTCGTTTTGAACAGTGGAAACCTCTCGCAAAATTAGTGATGACTCACTTCCTGACCCGGCCAAGCGATTTCTTCTGGCCACCTAAGCAAGAGATTGAAATTGACGAAAATCATACATCGACTAAAACTTAAAACTGCGACAATTATCCAAGCTTTATAGAGAGAATTCCTTAATAAATAAAAGGAATTCGCATAAAATACGCACACTTGAAAAAAAGTGTACTGACAAGTACACTTTGGTTCAGACAATCAACCGGTCTTTTATCGGTGAGAGGGACAAGGATTTCCGGCATGCCTTACTTGTTACTTTTTGTCGGCATTTTGCTTTTAATTTTCAGTGTCTTATTCTTGAATATTGCAGCTTTGAGCCGGTTTGACCTGCTCAGTATGCAATGGTTGAGTGAGTATCGCACCCAGATTTTAAATCAGATTGCACAGTCCTTATCAGTGATAGGTGGCATGCCATTTGTATTATTTTTATCCACACTATGGTGTATTTCTTTACTGTGGTATAAAAAATATGCAAGCGTAATTTTTATATGTATCGGAGTTATCGGAGGAATACTTCTAGCCTGGCTACTGAAATTCGTGATTGCCCGACCACGCCCCCCAGCATCCTTTCATCTGGTGGAAAGCTTTGGAAGCTCTTTTCCAAGCGCCCATAGTCTATATGCGGCCTGTCTGAGCTGTCTGGCAATTTACATATATCGGCAACATTCCCGACATACCATTATCATAATGATTGCCGTAGGGTGGCTGCTGATTATGGGTATTTCAAGAGTTTACCTAGGTGTACATTTTCCTTCAGATGTCATATCCGGCTGGAGTATAAGTTTTATTTGGATTTCGTTGTGGTATATGGTGTGGATCAGGTATTGCACGATTCTAAAATAAAAAAATATTTAGATAAAAATCTAATTGAGGTGGAATAATGATGTCTGCAAAGCTTTGGGCTCCCGCCCTGACTGCTTGCGCATTAGCAACAAGTCTTGCACTTGTTGGTTGTAGCAAAGATCCGAGTGAAGGCCAGCAAGCTGGTGCTCAACAACAAATGCCACCGGCTGAAGTCGGCGTGCTGGTTGCACAGCCCCAAAGCGTCGAGCAATCTGTAGAGCTCTCAGGTCGTACAACAGCATTTGAGATTTCAGAAGTGCGTCCACAAACCAGTGGCGTGATCCTTAAACGCTTATTCACTGAAGGTAGCTACGTTCGTGAAGGTCAGGCCCTGTATGAAATCGACTCCAGTACCAACCGTACTGCGGTAGATAATGCACGTGCTGCGATTGCCCGCGCTGAAGCAAATCTAGGCGTACTGCGCGTTAAAGAGAGCCGCTATCGTCAGCTGGTCGGCACTAATGCTATTTCCAAACAGGAATATGATGATATTGTAGCCCAGGTCAAACTCGCTGAAGCAGATTTGAACGCCAACCGTGCGACCTTGCGTAATGCTGAAATCAATTTAGGCTATTCAACTGTACGCGCAC
>NZ_SMTB01000173.1:0-2108 GCF_006864105.1 Acinetobacter sp. RF14B
CCGCGGAAACCATAAATCGCCTGTTTCGGGTCGCCGACCATGATCATGCATCCGGCTTGCACCCGTTTGGCATCGCGCCAGATTTTGGCCAGCAGGTCATCCTGATCCTGGTTGGTATCCTGAAATTCATCGACCAGAATCAGCGGATAACGCGCCTGTACACATTCGGCAAAGCGCTGGCCCTGCTGTCCTTGTAAGGCTTCGGCTAGCGTGCGGATTTGCTGGGAAAAAGTGGTTTCCCCCTGTTTCTGCAAGGTTTGCGGTAAACGGGTCTGCACGCTCTGAATCAGATGAAGTTCCAGATATTGGGTCAACTGCTTGAGCTGCTGATCCAGCTTCTGCTTGATGTCACATAAATGATCAATTGCCACAATCAAGCGACTTTGCAGAATCTGCTGCTGCTCTACTTCCGGACAACTTTTGTTAAAGACCTGCGTACTGGGCAGAAAGTCGGTTTTCTTGCGGCGCAAATAGCACAATTCCAACAATACCTGCGCAAGCTCGGGATCAAAAAAGCTCAGTGCCCCTTGGGTCTGGACTGCTGCCATCCACGTCATAAAGTTTTCACATATACTTGTTAACTTGGTGAAAAAACTCTTATGAAAATACTTCGGGGTGTCCTGACAATAGCGACGCAATAACGCCAGATCATCTTCATGGATGCTGAGCAGACGTCCCACACAATCTTCAAGCTCGGCCAGATCCCACTTGACTGCTTCAAGTTTTTGAAAATGTTGAGCCTTAAAATTCAGGGCATCCCGTACCAGCCCCATATAATGCTCTGCCGGTTTTAGCAGATTGTGTAAATAGAGATGATTAATGAGATATTGTGGCTGCTGCTGAATCCATTCCCTTAATCCATCATGCAGCAGTTGCTGGATATAAGCATCCTGATCTTCCGTCAGCTCTGCACGTTCAATCTTGCCGCTTTCAAAGGCAAATTCACGTAATAGCTTCTGGCTAAAACTGTCCAGTGTTCCAACAAACAACTCATCCAGCTGGTTCAATACCAGACGCAAGCGGCGCCGGGCATAGTCCATCCGTGAACCATAATCTTTCAAGACTTGCTGGAACAGCGGATCATTTTCACGTTCCAGTTGAGCAGCCAGCTGAACCGAATTCAGCTGCTGATGGCGCTGAATATAAGCTAAGGTTTCTTCGACTCTTAAGCGCACCCGGTTTTTCAGTTCAGCGGTGGCCTTACGGGTAAAGGTGGTTGCAATCACCTGATGCGGATAATACTGGTCCAGAAAAATCCGCACCATCAAACTGGATAAAGTATAGGTTTTCCCTGTCCCCGCCGAAGCCTCAATCCAGTGGAGACCATGAAAATGCATATCCTGAATTGGATTGGTCGAAACACTCTGCTTCTGGTTTTCTGACAGCAACATGTTCATTTTACCCACTCCAGATGGTCATGAATGGGCGCATACAGGGCATGAGCAAAATGATGACAGCACGTTTCCAGAGCCTGATCCGGGTCCTGATCCTGCAATATAAACTGCCAGTCCTGATGCAGCTGGTTAGATTCATCACTGGTCAACGGCCTGCTACTTTCATAACGATTATTCCAACCGTTCAGCAATTCCTGCATTTCGACAATCGTCATCTGCCCGTGTTCATTTTCAGCCCACTTCCAGTTTTTTTTCATCAATAATTCAGCTGGCAAGACCAGCGGCTGTTTTTGTCCAATTTCCCAGGCTTTGAACCAGAACTGTAAATACTCACGTGCCTTACTCGAACTTAGCCCGGAAAATTTCAGGGTTTTATCGCTGAAAATGACGATACGTTCCAGCACCGGGGCGCGCGCATCATCATGAATAAAAGCCAGCCACAGCAGATATTCCAGCCAGACCTGTGCCCGGCGTTTTTCCGATGCCGAAGAAGATTGCATACTGAGCCAATAGGCACTGTGCGCCACTTGCGGTACGGTAATATTTAACAAAATTTCAGAACTCAACTTCCAGGTCTGCTGAGTTAACATTTGAATCATATCGGCCTGACCAGAGGCCAAAATCGCTTCTGCTGTATCAGGCATGTTAATCCGGTTCGATGCAATTACCGGGACGGTGACATGCTTTTTAACTTCTGCGGTGTAATCAACAAAA
>NZ_SMTB01000174.1:0-1938 GCF_006864105.1 Acinetobacter sp. RF14B
CGCCGCCCATCCACGAAGCAAAGCGTACTGGTGCGACGCTCAGAGGCAAAGGCTGGGTACAGTGTTCCTGTACCAGGCCATCCAGCTCACGAATGAATTTGGGTACGGCATTCCACAAGGTCTGTTCAATGGTGGTAAAGCCCCACTTTGCCTCATCAATCGGTGTCGGGCGATGCTGACGAATTTCATCCGTTTGCCAGGCAGAGGTAATCAGCTGTTTCAGTTCATTCAGTACAGCCTGACGTTCGCGTGGTGTCAATTTCTGCTGGTCACATTTTGACAGGCAGTCATTGATGTCATCATATTTTTGAATCAGGGTACGGCGGCTGACCTCGGTTGGATGTGCGGTCAGCACCAGTTCAATTTTTAATTCACAGATCTGTTGATACAGGGTGTCTGCGCTAATGTCCTGCTGCTTGAATTTTTCAAATAAGGGTACCAGCGGATTAGGAGACTCAGCCGTTTCATCAAACTCGCTTTGACGGCGGCGGCGCACCACATGGTATTGCTCGGCAATATTGGCAAAGTTGAGAAAATGGGTAAAAGCACGGGTCAGAGGCAGGATTTCATGATCTTCCAAACTCAGAAATAACTGTTCAAGCTGCTTTTCAGCTTCCACCTGGCCATCACGTGCGCCTTTGGATAAAGCCCGAATCTGCTCGACCTGATTAAACAAATCTTGTCCGGCATGGAGTTTTAGGGTTTCTCCCAGCAGGTTTCCCAGTAAACGTACGTCTTCGCGTAGTGGTGCATCAATCTGTTGAATCATTCTTGTGTTTCCCTCCCAGAACATCATTTGACTATACCCCGAATAGGTGACAATCCAAGCCCTATAAAGCTAAAAGTTAGCGGATTTTTGCTGTAATTTTTAGCAGATCTGGAACAGGAGAATAAAAAACAGCCAAGTCCTCAGGCAGGAGCAGGGGCATACTTCAGCATAAAGATCTCAATCGCCTGCTGAATGATCTGATGCTGTTCAGTCTGGCTCGGTGGCGAACACAGGCCGAGCAGCACTTGATGGTGACGCATGCCCATCAGTAAAGAAACCATCAGTTCGGTCTGCTGTTGGGGCGCATTTGCCTGGATCAGCCCGAATTGCTGGGCACGGGAAAAAAACTCATTCCAGACTCGGTGCAGCTTGCTATGCGAGGCCTGATAAAAGCGTTCGGTCAGCGGACTTTGCTCTGCGGCCAGCTCCATGAGCAGCAGATCCAGTTTGATCGCTTCCGGCCGGTTGGCAATATTTAAAGAGCGGCTGCAGACCTGATACAGCGCCTGGGTAAAATCGCTGTCTGGCGTCAGTACTTGAGGATGTTCCTGCAAAATGGCTTCACAGGTATGTTCAATCGCGCAGCTAAACAGGGTCGCTTTGTCTTGAAAATGGTTATATACCGTCAGCTTCGTGACGCCGGCTGCACGCGCAATCTGGTTCATGCTGGAACCCTGATAGCCATGCGCCAGAAATAGTGCCTTGGCGGCCTCTAGTATACGTTGACGCTTTTCCAGATCTTTGGGTCGCCCCACAGGTATTTGCACAACTTCATCCAAAAAAAATCAATATAGCCAATGTATTAAGGGTGGTATTTTAATTAGTGTACCGAGTGGTATATTAATTAAAAAATGATCAGTTTAATATATCAGCCTATTTTGCCCTAAAAATGATGATTAGATAAGAGCGAACACGATGAGCAGGATTCAGAGCGCTTTGGCCAGCATGATTATTCTTTGTAGCATAGCCTTAGCCGGATGTAGCAAAGAGACGATGGCTACCGAACAGGAAGTTCCTTTTGTGATGGTAACGATGCCAAAAACCTCACAGCACGAACTGAAAAGTTATGCTGGAGAAGTACAGGCGCGTCAGCAAACGGCGCTTGCTTTTCGGGTCGGGGGCCAGGTCACCCAGCGTTTTGTCGAGGTGGGGGATCAAGTCAAAGTCGG
>NZ_SMTB01000175.1:0-1864 GCF_006864105.1 Acinetobacter sp. RF14B
GTTGCTGCATGGCATTGACCGCACCGCGCCAGGCATAAATCTGCTGATGCGCATCGCCAACATAAATCACCTGGGTATTACGCTGTTTTAGCAAAATACCCAGCATCAGGGGGTCGGCATCCTGTGCTTCATCAAAAAGTACATAGTCTGCTGGAATATTCGGTTCAGACAGTGCCCAGAGTTTGAGATAAATATCATGCCCGATTCCGGCCTGATGGTTCGGATCAATGGACTCCAGCCAGCGCCGTTCGACTGCCGGATAAAGTTTCTGCTGTAGCATTTCGATGTCATCTGGATGCAGCCAGCTAGGTGCCTGAATATGTCGTGGAGCAGGGTATTGTGAACTGGTGGAACAGAAATGTCCGACAGCATTGGCCACCAGACTGGCCAGACGCGAAGGCATCAGCACATATTTTTCATAACGTCCGCCCATCATGCGGCGCAAGGTCATCGGTTCTAAACGATACTCCTTGGCAATAAAGCTCGGACTTAAACGTGGCAGACGCAGCTTATCTGTGACTCCACGTGGAACACTGCGAAAAGCCAGCGAGTGGAAGGTACGGCAGTCCACACCGCGATGAAACTTATTTTGCGCTTCAGAGGCAATCGCCTTGTTAAAGGCCAGGTACATGCCACGCCGCCCCAGCATGGCATCACTGATCATTTGCAGGGTGGTGGTTTTACCTGTGCCGGCATAGGCAATTACCTTGAAGGATTTACCCAGACGTGCATTATCAATGGCAGTGGCCTGCTCATAGGTGGGTTTGGGTTTTTGCAGATCAGACACCGTATTCTTCATTCACGTTTTAATGTAGACGATTGGCTTTTTCAACCAGACCAGATAATCCCTGACGGCGCGCCAGTTCATTCAGAACCAGTTGCGGCTCAAGGTCGAAATAACCGAGCATGACAATCGTATGGAACCACAGGTCAGCCACTTCATAAATCAGGTCATTTTTATGGTCTTCATTGGCTTCAGCTTTAAAATCCTTGGCCGCCAGGACAGTTTCAACGCTTTCTTCACCCACTTTTTCCAGAATCTTGTTCAGCCCTTTATGGTACAGCTTGGCCACATAGGAGGAATCCGGATCGGCTTTTTTACGTTCTGCCATCATTGCACCGAGGTAAGAGAGGACTTCTACCTGTTCAGACTGAGCGGTGGACGCATTCATGGCGAGGGTATGCGGGTTGGTGGTTTTTTGCCCATAAATTGCATTTGGATCTTTTAACTGGGCATCCACGGTTTCCCAGCCATTTTGAGTCAGTTTACGATAAAAACAAGACTCACGGCCGGTATGGCAGGCAATGCCGCCATGCTGCTCAATTTGCAGAATGATCACATCTGCATCGCAGTCGAGGCGGATTTCATGGATAGTCTGAAAATGTCCGGACTCTTCCCCCTTATGCCATAACTTGTTACGTGAACGGGAAAAATATACAGCCTGATTCTTCTCGGCAGTCAAAGCCAGCGCTTCACGGTTCATCCAGGCCACCATCAGGACACGCCCGCTCTGGTGATGCTGGGCAATGGCAGGGATCAGACCTTGTTCGTTAAATTTTACTTCATCGAGCCATTGCATGTTATTCATAAGGGGTTCCATTACTTGAATCTGAATATAAGAATATGGATTAAAAATATCCGTCCATAGTGTACGTGATCTCGTCGCATTTGCGGCAAAAATCTGTAGCTGAAAAGACAGCAGGTGTCGTGGTGCATTGAGATCATATTTTTCTATGCTTAGATTAGCATTTGAAGTGCAACACCATGTTGTTGCCATAATACCTGACTCGGACTTTTAAAGCCGAGTCTTTTTCTTGGACGATGATTCAAGCGTTGAGTAATTTCTGCAATATATGCATCCGT
>NZ_SMTB01000176.1:0-1838 GCF_006864105.1 Acinetobacter sp. RF14B
GGGTTGGCCGCGGTGCCAAAGCCAGCTTCTGTGCCCTGCTCTATAAGCATCCCCTGTCACAAAATGGTCAGGAACGCCTACGCATCATGCGAGAAACCAATGACGGCTTTATGATTGCTGAAAAAGATCTGGAATTACGCGGTCCGGGAGAATTACTGGGAACCAAGCAGACAGGTGATATGGGCTTTCGGGTGGCCAAACTGGAGCGCGATGATCATCTGCTGGGTCAGGCACACTATGTGGCCCAGCAAATGCTGAAAGATTATCCAAAACAGGCAGCAGCCTTGCTCAAACGCTGGCTTCCCGAGGCACCGCGCTATGCCTATGTTTAATATACTGCAACAAGGCAAGCACTGGCTGAACCGTTTACAGCCCTGCCAGTTATGCCACACGGACCATCAGGCCCTGCATTCTGTCTGCCAGGATTGCTGGCAGCAGTTGCCGTGGGCTCATCAGACCATTCAACGTCAGGACATCCAGTTTCAGGTGGCCTGTGATTATGCCTATCCGATGGATCGCTTAATCCAGTTATTTAAATATGAGCAAAAGCTGCATCTGGAGCCGCTTTTGGCCGGTGCCCTGCTGAGTTTGAATTTCCCTAAAGTCAGTGCTGTGGTGCCGATGCCGATCTCTACAGAACGCCTGGTCGAACGCGGCTATAACCAGTCTTTATTACTGGCCAAGCAGGTGGCCCGACAACTCAATGTGCCGCTCTGGCAGCCTGTTCAGCGTATGAAACAGCATTCACAAAAAGGTTTAAGCCGTCTGGAACGCATGGAAGATATTGAAGCGCAGTTCCAAATCGCGACTTCTTCAACAATACGCTACCGGAAAGTCCTGATCATTGATGATGTCGTTACAACAGGCAGCTCGGTGCGTGCTTTAAGCCACAAACTCAAAGAGCTGGGGTGCCAGCATATTTATGCAGCCTGTCTGGCTGGCGCCAGAATGTAATCTCAATCACACGGATCCCAACAAATATTCTTTTACCCAAGGTATGACGATTTCTGTCGTCAACGGAGCCAACTGGACATCCTTCTGCCCCACATCTACCCATTTCATCTCAGCAATTTCAGCCTTAATATGTGGCTCAGTAGCCAGCTCAACCAGATAGACATAACTGATGAGCTGATGATCAGGCTCATTGGCGGCCAGTGTTTCAAAGCGTCCTATACATTGCTGTATTTGCGCCTGACAGCCAATTTCTTCCTGAATTTCCCGTAACAGGGTTTGTTCAGGCGCTTCATCCGGCTCCAGCTTTCCGCCCACCTGCATAAAATAGTCTGTCCCCTGCTTGCGAACCACCAGCAACTGCTGGCTTGAATTTAAAATGATAGCTGCTGCCACTGTAATTGTGTTCATGGATCTGATGCGAATCAAAGAAAGAGCTCTATTTTACAAGATCGGTTTGATCGACCATACCCCATTTTGCTTCAGGCGGCCGATAGCTTTCAAACTGCTCTAAAATATCCTCAAGATGATCACTGACAATTAACGCATCAGTAAAACGTGCCTTGGTAAATCCTTGCTCTGTGGTCATTCGGATAAACTTGAGCAGGTCGTCATAAAAACCATCTACATTTAAAAATGCACAGGGTTTCTGATGAATCCCCAGCTGTGCCCAGGTCCACTGCTCAAAGATTTCTTCCAGTGTGCCCGCACCGCCCGGAATGGCAATAAACCCCTGGGCCAGCTCAGACATTTTGGTTTTACGCTCATGCATGTTGTCTACCACAAACAGTTGGGTAATATCCGGATGCGCCAGCTCACGGTTGACCAGTGCCCGTGGAATGACACCTGTAACTTTACCGCCAGCAGCCAAGGCACTGTCTGCAACC
>NZ_SMTB01000177.1:0-1819 GCF_006864105.1 Acinetobacter sp. RF14B
CTCATAAGACGTGAATTAAAATTTTTTCGTTAAAACGAATTTATCATAATATCTCGTCTTATGGTAGGTAAATCTCGTCTTATTGGTAGGTAAATCTCGTCTTATTGGTAGGTAAATCTCGTCTTATTGGTAGGTAAATCTCGTCTTATGTCCTCTGTATGCCTTGCTATACTTGCATTTCAGTATGGCTAAAAGCATTTAAAAGCATTTAAAAACATTAAAAGCCCAATTTTTCATGAAAATTGCCCTCGGTTTTCGCTAAAGCTCAAACTTTTTTGACTTCACTTCGTTACGTCAGGGGCAATTTTTAGCAAATGACGGAGAAAAACCAAAGATTTTAAAAGCATTGAGCAAGGACACACAGAGGGTACTTTTTCACTACCGTTCAAAATTCCTACTCTGTGCCTTGTTGGGGCAAGCCCCAAACCCCAAAAAGCAAAAGCAAAGGCAAAAATGGCACTCGCTTCGCTCGTGTCTTCTCAAAAGCAAAAGCACACGATAGTTAAAATTTTCATGAAATCAGATGCTAAAAAAGCGGTTTTTCAGAGGGTCGAAAGTCGAACTTTCATTGTGTCGCTCGTAGACACTCGCTAATCACTTTCTTTGAAAAACAGAAAAAAAGGCAAAGTAAATTTACTTTGCCTTTTCACTTTTTGCAGGGCAAAAACGCACCCATTGGACTCAATGGTAAAGTGCGCCCTTCGGGAATTTCGTCATGACTAAAAAACCACGCCAAATTCTTCTAGTTTGTTTTCCCATTGGTCGGCTGTTGCATCCGTTGTAATTTCTCCTTTGATACGTTTCATCATCTCCATTACTGACTCATCACCACGTTTAAAGCGATCTGCTAGACCATTCGCCATGATTGCACCTGTAATTTTGCTTTTACGGTGTTCTAAAACGTCCATATTTGCGTTTTCAGGCTGTTTTACGATGTTGGTAGGGATTTGACTAGGTTTTTTGATATGTGGGCTAGAATCGCTGTTTTTTGGCGTTTCCGCCTCTGTTTTCTTCTTCTGCTTAAACTTGAATGAGAATCCTGTGATTGTCCGCCCTTTTTTGTGCTGTTCGTAGCTCGCTGTGATGTCTGTATGCTCGTTGATTTGTTTGAGAGACGGCTCTAAAACGTATTTTTTTAAATCATACATGCGTTGATATTCAGCATCGAGAACACCCATTTTTTGCCGAAAGTCAGCCAATTCTATGATTGGTGTTTTCCCTGTGGTTCTCCAGCAGATCAGTAACTCATACAAACGAATTGCATAACCTGTTGAAAGCTCGCTTATCTGTTTCATTTCATACTGAGTAAAACGTTCCTCAAGCCTTGTAATTAAAGGAATGACGATAGGAGCGAAGATTAACTTCACTGTAGCTTCTGCATCCACATAGCGAACTTCACTAACCCAACGTGAACGGACGTTTTCGGTATTTCCTCGTTCATTGATTTCTTGGTAACTGAATTGACGTGCAAATAGATCATCACAAGCATCTTTGAGGGCTTGGTAGGCTGTTTGTCTAGCTACGCCAAATTGATTGATATAACTCTCTGCATGGACGGTTAAAGGGTCATTGGCATTAATTCCCTTTCCTGACTCTCTTGCTTCAACAATCGCCAACAAGATTAAGCGCTGTTCAACGAGATCCAAGTTGTAACTAGCGTTCATTAGGGCATTGTCTTTCACTACTAATTTACTCATAAGACGTGAATTAAAATTTTTTCGTTAAAACGAATTTATCATAATATCTCGTCTTATGGTAGGTAAATCTCGTCTTATTGGTAGGTAAATCTCGTCTTATTGGTAGGTAAATCTCGTCTTAT
>NZ_SMTB01000178.1:0-1761 GCF_006864105.1 Acinetobacter sp. RF14B
CATCCTGAAAAACAACCTCAACATTTACCGCCACGGTTGAAGCCGCTGCACTCAGCTGTGCAAGTTCCTGCTCAAAAAACTGAATAAAAGGCTCATCATCCAGCTCGGAAAAACAGGGCTGGAACTGAGCGAGAAAAGCTAAAAATCCGGCCTGTTGCAAATGCTGTACCGACTTGAAAAACAACTGCAATTCCTGCCGGTAGCTGTCACGCTGGCCATGCAGGCGAATACCGGTCAGAATTTTATAGTTCAGACTGGAAAGTACACGGTGCATACTCTGTTGCAGGGCTTCTGCCGAAAACTCCGAGTGCTGCGCAACCTGAGTCAACAAGGTCTTTAGATTCACACAAGCATGCTGATAATCCTGTGCAAACGCCTGCTCCAGCAAAGCTCGCAGCTGAAATGCCTGCAGGAATTTTTCTTTGAGTTCCTGCCAGATCTGCGGTGCCGTGTTTTTAAAACGGCGACGAATTTCCAGATTCCAGTAGCTGCGATCCTGAAAGTCAAGATGCTCAAAAATGCTGTGCAGGAAAGTTCCGGCAACGGTGCCCTTGGGAAAATTCAGCTTGAGCCAGTCCAGTGGCTCCTGAGCCGGCTGATCCAGATGGTTAATCTCTATTTCATCGGCCGCACTGTCGACGACTTCTGCATGGTTCACCAGATCATCCTGGAGCACAGCAGGTCGAAGCTGATGCTGGGCCAAAGCGGTAAAGCTGGTCCGGCTGCGGGGATAAAAGTGCCGCTGCGGCAAAGCCTGTGCCTGCATTTCAGGCGGCGTTTGTTGCTGCTGCGCCAGAATACGGGCGGGTTCCTGACTTAAAGGCTGCTCGATCAGGCTGTAAGGATGCTGAAAAGCTGCCTCGCCCTGTCCACGCCAGAACGCCAGACCTGCCTCAGTCTGTCCGCTTTGATCTTGCAATAGGGCATAGACCCGATGGCTGGCCCGGGTCAGCGCAACATACCAGAGCCGGTGATTCTCGGCAGCATTACGCGCAGCATTTTGCTGAATGGCCTGCGCATGCAAATCCTTGTGATTGACCCTAATGACCCGGGACTGTTCCAGTATATTGTCCTGGCCCGCAGTCGCAAGCGAAAAATTCAGGTTTCCTTTATGCATATCAGTCGCGGCATCCGCGCCCAGCAAAAAGACCACCTTGAACTCCAGTCCCTTGGAGGCATGAATGGTCATTAACTGAACCCCATGATCTCCCGACAGCTTGCGTTCTTTTTCATTGTCTTTGCCGGAAGGAGACTGCAACTGGCGCAAATACCAGTGATACAGCTTTTGCGCGCCCTGATAATATTCACTCTGCTGACACAGTATGTCGGTCAGATGGCGGACATTTACCACCACCCGCTCATTGTCCAGACTCTGACTGGCCACCAGATTGGTCCAGACCTGGAACAGGTTCAGCGCATACGTCCAGGCCGTGAGAAAGCCTTTCTCGAACCACATCTCCCGAATACTGTCCAGATCGGCAATATAGCGATTTAAACCCTCGCTCTGCTGTTGCAGGTCAATCAGTTTTTTCAGATTAAATCCCAGCAGCCGGGTCAAGAGTGCACGTTTGACTTTGGCCTCATTAAACGGGTCCATGATGGCGGTTAAAACCGCAGCAACATCCTGAGCAGTCGGGCTGGCAAAAACACTTTGTCTGGATTCCTTATAGCAGGGAATTCCCATGCGCTGCAGACGCTGCTTGACCTGCTCCAGCGGAAAGAGACCAAAAGACAGCACGGCAATGTCATCAGCGAACAGTA
>NZ_SMTB01000179.1:0-1748 GCF_006864105.1 Acinetobacter sp. RF14B
TGCTTGAGCTGGATTTATTTCCGGATCAAACGGTAGAGCAGCTGGCCAAAAAACTGCAACCCGGCAAAAAACAGTCTCTGGCCAATGTCTGGCGTAAAGCGGGTCTGGAAGGAGCAAAAGCCGCCCTAGTGCGAGAACTGGTGGCGAAATCCATCTGGCAGGATGCAGACCAATTGGCCCAAAAAATCAAACAGCTGTCTATCACTTTAAGTGGCTTTCGGCCAATTGAAGAAGCAATCAGCTGTGCAGGCGGAGTGAAGCGTGAAGCGCTTTCGGAACAGCTGCAACTTAAATCCAATCCGCAGGTATTTCTTTGCGGCGAGATGCTGGATTGGGATGCACCGACTGGCGGCTATTTACTGACCGCCTGTTTTGCCACAGGCCGTGCAGCCGGAGAAGGAGTGCATCAGTTTCTGTCGAATTAAAGCCGGGCTGAATAGCTAAATCAGACCAGAAACGGCTCAAATCCCCGGCTTCCTGTAAAGATGAAAAATGGTTTATTTCTGGGTGCTTTTTGCTGGGGGTTGCGTATTTTGAGGATACTGCAAGCGCCAATGTTCTAACTGTTCCTGAGCATGCAGATATTTACCCAGTCCCTGTACATTCTTGCTGGCTTCAGTGACGGTGCTGGCCTGACGTTCTGAACGCTTCAGTAGCTGTTCCTGATGTTCCCAGTATTGATACATCAAGCCCTGAATATAACGGCCCTGTTCAGTTTTAAGCTCCAGAGCCTTGAGCATGTTCAGGGCAGAACGAATATGGTCACGCTGACGTTGCTGGATAAATTCTTCAGTCAGATTTTCGTCTTTGCGCATCTGGTTCATTTCTGCTTCCAGATCCGCACTCATTTCCTGAAAGCGTAGCTCATAGTCCGTTAATACAGCAATGTCATGAGGATCATCAGCCGTTTGGGGGAAGGCTTTGACCGGATCGGTTTGCAGTTCTTTCATTACCTGTTCTGAGGCAGATGAATCTGGACTCGGCTCAGTATTTTCTGTATTTTTCTGATCACAGGCCATGAGAAATATGGCACTGCTCAAAAGCACAGTGCGTGTCATCCATTGCATTTTATTCATGATCAAATCCCATTTTTAGTCACTTCGCTGAAATACATATACATAAGTCCGATAGGGAAAATCTATCAGATCGTGGGCTTGTTTGGTCGTATATTGTTCAATCATCTGTTCAAATTTCTGTTTAAGCTGCTGCCGCTGTGTCTCTGGCATCGCTGCAATAAAACTGGTCGATAGCAGACGCTTGGACACCACCTGTTCCACAGGACCATGCTGCATGTGCTGCATATGTGTCTCTGCATAAGGCTGGAACAAGGTTTGTTGTTTAAATACCTCCTGCCATTGGCCATGATGAAAACGTGGCGTATTGCCTTCCAGGGGTGCGATATAATCTGCGAGAGCTTTTACCCAGTCTATCTCAGTATCACGCTGGTTCCAGACCAGAACCAGATAACCTTGCGGTTTAAGTACCCGATAAATGTCTTTTAAAGTATCCAGATGGGCAAACCAGTGAAATGACTGTGCACAAAACACGGCATTCACGCTATGATCCGGCAAGGGAAGCTGATGGCTCAGACCTTCCAGGGTGTGAATATCTGGATGGGCCTGTTGCAGTTGGTTTAGCATTTCCGGCACAGGATCAATCGCCGTGATCCGGCTGCCGAGCGGACGTAAGGATGGGATAAATTTTCCCGTCCCACTGCCGAGATCTAAAAGATGCGCATCCTCTGGCAA
>NZ_SMTB01000017.1:0-36587 GCF_006864105.1 Acinetobacter sp. RF14B
GAATAATTCAAGTGAATTTGTTTGAAAGAAGAACTTTAAAAGCTTTATTTTCACCCGATAAAATACCCATAAAACAAGAGGAAGCTCAAATGAGCTTCCTCTTGTGAAAAATTGTGGGACAGCAATGGCACTAGACCCCTTTTATACCATAAAATGCTTACAGTTTGGTGAAAATGTAGTCAGCTGGCAGGCGTGATTTCGGTAATTTGGCATTGAAGTCATTTTCACTGCGATAGCCTAAAGTCAACAGTACGGAAGGAATCAGGCCTTGCTCAGCCAGTTGCAATTCGTCACTAATGATATTTTCATCAAAGCCACCGATTGGGGTAGCATCAATGCCTTCAATTCCTGCAGCCAGTAATATTTGACCCAGTGCAATGAAAGTCTGGTTTTCTGCCCAACGCTGAATATCGCCTTTTTCATTGCGATAATAATCTACATAACCGCTACGGGTATTTTTCTGACCTTCTTTGGCATGTTCATCTTTAAAACGACCATTGAGATCATCCCGTTTTAACAGGTTTTTCAGATGTAGCTCGTCAATATCAGCTTTGGTACAGAATAAAATGGTATGGGAAGAGTCCAGTACTTTTGGGGCATTGTAGGCATACGTACCCACCAGAGCCTTGGCAATACGTTGCTTGGCCGCTGCATCATCCGCAATAAAGAAATGCCAGGGCTGAATGTTAATAGAAGATGGGGTCAGGCGTAATACCTCTAAAAGGCGCTCAAACTGCTCGGCAGGAACCTTTTTGTTCGGATCATAGGCTTTGGTGGTATAACGGGTTTGCGCAATTTTAAGTAAATCCATGAATGGACTCCAATTTCTTGAGACCTGGAAAATAGAATGAAAGCTTCTATTTTTTCTGATTGCAGGATTATTACAACAAAATAGCCGGAGGCAAAGTTTTTAACACCCTAATTTTGCATAAAAACTAAGGTAAAATTTAGTAAGAGAAAAAAGCAGGCCATTTATCGATGTAGTCCACAGGGATTTAATATTATTGGCAGCTTTGCGACCAAGGCATTGCACGAGATATGGATACTATATTTTAATCCATGCCTTGCTGAGTGGTTGCTAAATTCAGGTCTGATAGATGGATAGTTTCATCCACGGCTAAATCTTAAACTGGCTCTATATAAGCAGATTGTTATAAAAATTTGGTTTCAGGTTAAGTGTGCGAATGCGATTTCAAAGATTTTCTCTTTTCCAAGAATAACATGAAATATATATGATATGCATTTGTCATTACAATGTAATTTTACTTTTGGTTGAAAATAGCTTATAGTAGTTTCACTTCAGGCAAGTAATATTCTTGCTTTTATTATTATTTTTAGCCGATTGTGATTCACTTTTTAGTTCAAGTATTTGAACTAAAATAAGATCTATTAACCATAGAATATAGACTAGGTTGTTACTACTCTCTCGATAAAGTATAAAGTCACAAAAAGCTCATCTGATGTGAGTAAATATTTTGAAAAAGATCAATGAATGGCATATTGCCACTGCCGCTGATGGCAATGAAATTAACGTAAAGCTAATCCCTTTAAAGCGTAAGCAAAATACGATGGAAGGGTTTATCTGGGTAGAAGTGGGTCAAATGATCCAGTTGCCAAACGGTGAGGAAATCCAGTTTAATCAGGATGGTCGAAGTTTCTATACCGGTGTGAACCAGCTTTACCGTTTAAGTTGAATTGAGGCAGTGCAGAAATAGAAAAGTGGCTGATTAATATCGCCACTTTTTTAGTTTCAGGCTTTCAATATTTTGTTTAGGCTGGATTTCCAGAATTTCAGCATGGTCCAGCTTCCAGTCTCCCAGAACAATCCGTTTTTTATGTCCCAGCCGATGAATAGCCGCACGGTGCGTATGGCCATGAATCAGCACCTCTACTTCTTGGAGCGCAGAGTCTACTGCAGATGCGTTCACATCCATAACTTCATAGGTTTTGAACTGCTGAGATTCTTGGCTTTTCTTGCGAAAGCCATGGGCCAGTTTCATTCTAAAGCTGAGCGGAGTTTTCCTGAGTAAAGCTAAGAGCAGTGGATTGCGGATAATTTTACGAAAACGCTGATAGCCAATATCATCGGTACACAGGGTATCGCCATGTTCAATCCGATAGTGGATGCTACCAATCTCAAGGTTGTGAACATCGGCCAAGAGCTGTCCGGAAAACTGATGCAGGAAGTTCTGGCCTAATACAAAATCACGATTTCCAGCCAGAAAAAAGATCTGATTACCTGCGGCTGTAAATTGTTTTAATCGGTCGACTATTTCATCTAGCCATGGTGCAGTATAGTCATCGCCGATCCAGGCATTGAACCAGTCTCCCAGAATATAGAGTTGAGTCTGTTGGTTCTGATAGGCCGTCAATAAATCTAAAAACCCCCGAACAAGTCGAGGGTGATCAGGTGACAAATGTAAATCCGAGATAAACAGATAGGTCACGAATCTTTTCCTTTTAATCCTCTCTAAATCCTTCATCATTTTGAGAAACTTTCTCTTATACCGTTTTAAAGCGATGCTTTAAAACTCATAAAGAACGGAGAGGACTGTTTTTTTATTCGGAAATGATTTTTGCAGATTCGATTACAACATTTTCTAAAGGAACGTCAGCGTGGTAGCCGCGGTTACCCGTGCGAACGCCTTTAATATCGTTCACAACATCCATGCCTTCAACAACTTTACCAAATACGGCATAACCCCAACCCTGAGCAGTCTTGCCAGTGTGGTTCAGGAAAGAGTTGTTTTTCACGTTAATGAAGAACTGAGCTGAAGCAGAGTGAGGTGCTTGAGTACGAGCCATTGCAATCGTACCTTCCTCATTGCTCAAACCGTTATCCGCTTCATTTTCAATCGCATCACGTGTTGCTTTTTCTTTGAAGTTTTCATCCATGCCACCGCCCTGGATCATAAAACCATCAATAACACGGTGGAAAATTACGCCATCATAAAAACCGTCACGTACATATTGCAAGAAGTTTGCCACTGTTTTAGGTGCTTTTTCAGCGTTTAATTCAAGAACAATACGACCTTTATTGGTGTTTAATTCGACTTGAGGAAAACTCATTGGGTAATCTCCTAATCATGGACAGATGCCATGTTTTATTTCAATGTGAGAAGCATAAGCAAACTCTAAACGACAAGGCAAGCAAAAACCTTATTTTCTTTGTTAAAACATCTAAATCGTATTTTATTTAGGCTTTGCTTTGTCAAGTCATTCTGTTGAAGTGATCAAGGCCAGTTTTGCTTACAATCACAGGTTTGGCATAAATAATATTCAGAAGGGCATATAAAAAACCATACGCCCTAAGTATTAACTTGGCTAAACTCCGCTTTAACTTTGAAAATGCCCGCTTTGAAATCAAATACAAGAGTTAACAGTTGAGAGATTACCCACCTCTAGTTAAACTAAGGAATACTTATCTAATGAATACAGGCAGACTGAGTGTGCTACTGGATTTCATTAATCCTTTTTTAATTTTAGAAGTGAATGATTGATCATGAAGCCAAATGATGTTGTTGCATCTCTGCCCGAGAACCCGACCCAAAACAAGAATGCAGTCGATTCAGCGCAGCAGGAACAACAGCCGGGCTTGGATTTTGTGCGCCAGATTATCACAGATGACCTGGAAGCCGGCCGTACCCAACAGGTAGTGACACGTTTTCCACCTGAGCCAAATGGCTATCTGCATATTGGTCATGTGAAAGCGATTTGCTTGAACTTCGGTATTGCACAAGAATTTAATGGTGTATGTAATCTGCGTTTTGATGACACCAACCCGGATGCAGAAGAGCAGGAATATGTAGACGGGATTGCCAATGACGTAAAATGGCTGGGTTTCCAGTGGGAGGGCGAGCCTCGCTATGCATCGAGCTATTTTGAACAGCTTTATACCTGGGCCATTCAGTTAATTGAACAGGGTGATGCATATGTGGATCTGCAAACACCTGAAGAAATCCGCTTAAACCGCGGTAATTTTGTTGAGCTTGGCAAAAACTCGCCATACCGTGACGCCAGTGTGGCAGAAAACCTGGAACGTTTTGAAAAAATGCGCAATGGTGAATATGCAGAAGGTCAGGCAGTACTGCGTGCCAAAATTGATATGGCCTCTCCAAACGTGCATATGCGTGACCCAATCCTGTATCGTATTTTACATTCAGCGCATCATCAGACAGGCGATAAATGGAAAATTTATCCAATGTATGATTATGCGCATCCATTATCAGATGCGATTGAAGGCATTACCCATTCACTGTGTACTCTGGAGTTCCAGGATCACCGTCCGTTCTATGACTGGGTGGTAGAAAAAGTTAAGTCTCCATCTGTACCGCATCAGTACGAATCCAGCCGTTTGAATGTTGACTATACGATTACGTCTAAACGTAAGCTGCGTAAGCTGGTTGAGGGCGGTCATGTGAATGGCTGGGATGACCCTCGTATGCCAACGGTGGTGGGTATGCGCCGTCGCGGTTTCACGCCTGAAGGCCTGCGTGATTTCTGTAAGCGTGTGGGTGTGTCTAAGATTGATGGCAGTATTGTCGATGTGGCAATGCTTGAGTACTGCATCCGCCAGTCTTTGGAAAATACGGCTGCGCGTGGTATGGCGGTACTGAATCCACTAAAAGTGACTTTAACCAATCTGCCAGCGGATATGGATTTGACCCATTCCCGTCATCCGAACGTGGATATGGGTGAGCGTGTCATTCCTTTAACTGCAGAAATCTACATTGACCGTAAAGACTTTGAAGAAGAGCCACCAAAAGGCTTTAAACGCCTGATCCCGGGTGGTGAAGTACGTTTACGCCATGCCTATGTGATCAAGTGTGATGAAGTCATTAAAGATGATAGCGGTAAAGTGGTCGAGCTGAAATGTTCAATTGACCCGGAAACTCTAGGTAAAAATCCTGAAGGCCGTAAGGTGAAAGGGGTGATTCACTGGGTATCGGCGACTAAGGGTGTTCCTGCCGAAGTACGTATTTATGACCGTCTGTTTAGTGTCGCTGATCCAGATGTCGGTGATGATTTCCTGGAAAATTTAAATTCTGATTCATTAAAAGTGGTTCAGGCTGTGATTGAACCAGCACTGGCACATGCAAAACAGGAAGATCGCTTCCAGTTTGAACGTGAAGGCTATTTTGTAGCAGATCAATATGATCACTCAAGCGAAAAACCGGTATTTAACCGTATTCTGGACTTGAGAGACAGCTTTAAGCCTGGCAAATAATTTGCTCTGAATTTTTTAAAAAGCCCAACTCCGGTTGGGCTTTTTCGATGCAGCAGGAAAGACTCAATGATTGTTCGTGATAAAAGTAATAGCTTTGGTTTGTTATTTGCATGGCATGGCACGATTTTGCCTAAAGTTCTGCCGGCTTTGGTTCTGGTGGTTTTTCTATCAGGTACATTGGTCTATCTGCGTCAGGCACACTTTCTCACCTTACCGGCAGTCCCGGCTATTGGCTTTACTATTTTCGGGGTTATTCTGTCGATATTTTTAAGCTTTAGAAATAATGCCAGTTACGACCGCTGGTGGGAAGGGCGCAAGTTATGGGGCGCCTTAATTGCCACAACCCGCCATTTATGCCGTGATAGTTATGTCCTCGATGATCAAACACGTGAAGTTTTATTATATCGAATGATGTTATTTTCCCATCTTCTGCGTGACCGCTTAAGGCAGCAGCAGCAAAGTATTCAGCATTATCAGTCCAGTACACAGTTTGAGTCTAATTCATTTGAACAGTTACCCACCCATATGAATGCTTCGCAATGGGTTCTGGAGCAGATCCAGAAAGATTTAGTTCAGCAATATCGGCAGGGTAAGATCACGGATATTATTTATAATAGTCTGAATCAGCATACAGTGGCCTTAGGCAATGTTCAGGCAGGATGTGACCGTATTCTGTCGACACCGCTGCCATTTTCCTATTCGGTGTTGTTGCACCGGGCTGTCTATTCTTTCTGCTTCATCTTGCCATTTAGTCTGGAAGCCAGTCTGGGCCTGTGGACGCCAATTCTAGTCGCGTTGATTGCTTATCTGTTCTTGGGCCTAGATGAGCTGAGTTCTGAACTGGAAGAGCCTTTCGGGCTTCAGGATAATGACCTGCCTTTGGATTCGATAGTCCGGCTGGTTGAGCGCGAAACATTAAGCTCATTAGGACAGGCCCTACCTGAGGCAATTCAGTCTAAGAAAGTCTATTTAACCTAAGAAAATGCGGGCTTGATTCAAGTGATTCTTTTGGATTGAGTGATCGGTCAGATGTAAATGCCTTGCTGTCATTTACTCAGGATGGTATTGAGCCAGCTTGATGCGGAAAATATTCACTTTATATTTTAATGCCAAGCTTTAGCGATGTTTCAGATTGCCCAGATCCGGGCGTTTGCTCTTGATCTGCTCCTGTAAGTCACGATATTGCTGCACACGCATTTTGGCCTTGTCATGGAGTTTCTTTTTAATATAGAGCGCAAGCGCGAAGCTGGTGGTGGTAAGGGTCAGGAACATGCTGTTCATAAAGCTCACCATGGAGCTGATATAACCGATGGTGGTGAGGCGGTTCATCATGCGAATGACCTGTGGGCTGCTTTCCACGCCAGTAATGGCCCAGGTACATAAGTGTTCGCAATTATTGATAATCAGGTGGTAGTTGTTTTCATGCATTCTGGAACGCATTCGGCGGACTGCTTTACGGCCTGTATATTTAGCTGATTTATAATACTGGATTTGAATCGGCTTGCCGTGGCTGAATTTTTCAATAGAAGTTATTTCAATGGGGTGTTTTTTAAATAAATGCGCAAATCCCGAATAGTGGATCACACGACCACGCCCGGCATAAATCCCGTGATGAGTATAACCGAAATGTTTAACCATAAGATGCGCTCCTATGGGAAACCGTTTAGTCTGCTGCATGTAAAGATTAAACCATTTAATAACAAGTGTATTTTAAAGCTTAAGTGTACTGTTTTTTTGTGAATTAATCGACATTTTAGCTAGTAAATCTGATGATAATTGATGAGCTGTGGAAGGATCTAAACCGCTTTAAAGTCTGGACATGCAATATTGTCCACTAAGTGAAAAAACTGGAATGAAATAAGTAAATAGCCTAAGCAAGGTGGAATGCATAAATGGACTTGGCTACATGAGCAGGAGCAAAGTATTGCTTTGGTCTCAGCATAAGGGGACAAGCATATTTTTAGCTGCTATAAAGCAGCAAAAATTCTGGCGAAATAGAACTCTCACCTTGTAAATATAGAAGAAGTGTCAACCGACCTTGATGTTTACTTCAAATTTTTCTGAACGTTGAACAGCAGTACATGCCGTTGGAACTGACCTAAGGTATTTAGGGGGAGATTGCTTAAGCCAGATAAATTGCTGCTGGAGGTTTTGAGCTAATTTATCATAAGGTGTCGCAATACTCTCTATACTGTTTGAGCTTGGCAAAAAAATCGATCAGATGTCTTGCTTTATAAAGATGTCGAGCATAATCAGGTGGATTAATCGCATTATTTTTAGATGGAAACTGACTATTGATCTTATAATTGGATCAATCACCAGTGCTCTGGAATTGCAAGCCTCATCCATGCACCAAGTCGGGCTTAATAAGTTCAGTAGCCTATCAGCAGTATTTAAATCATGAGCCTGTCCAGCAACATGAAAAAATCCTGTTGGATTGCCTAAAACATCGGTATAGGGATGAATTTTAGTGTGTAAGCCATTTTTACTACGTGTTATCGCCTGCTCGTTTTTTCCAGCTCTGTGTTGATGAGCACGTACAGTCGTTGAGTCCAACATGGTATATTCATTGTCACTATTTATATGACAACACTTCAAACATCCTCTGCCACAGGCCTGCTTTAAATAAGTAGTTGTCGTTGGTGCTTACTCCAACAGTACCTACTGATTCAGGTAACAGATCTTTAATCTGTTGGCACTGATTATCTCTCAATGCATAGCTGTTAGTCACACCAGAATAATGGGGAACTAAGCCAGACTTTCTCAAGATAATTGGGAAACAGCTCCTAAAAGTACATCAGAAAATTAAAGTTCAGCGATAAAAAAAGCATTTGCTTGCGCAAATGCTTTTTTTAAGTGACCTAAGCTGCTTATTGCAGCGGCAGGTGCTGAAGTTCATTAAGTTCTTTACGGCTATAGCCGCGAGAAGCGAGAACCTTTTTGATTCCGATAATAACATCTTCCTCAGTTGCTTTAGATAGTGCTTCAAGAAGCTGTTCATTTGTCTTGCAAGAGCAATCATTTTCAACACAAGCAATTTGATTCTTGTGATCATTCTGTTGTTCATCAGAAAACAACTTTTGCCAAAAACTCATAGAGCCTTCATACACAACCTAACATAGAATGAAATATAGCCAATATAATAAATAAAGCAAGCCAAGCTGTGCGATAAAAGCAGCAAACAGTCGTTTGAATTTCCGATAGAGAAGTTAGTTCTCAACGATATTTCTTGATTGAAATCTCTTTTAACTCATGTAAGTATCTAATTTTTAAAATAAAAAATGGAGCCTCCTTAGGCTCCATTTGTGTAACTAAAAAATAAATTGAAACAAAGTATTAACGCTTTTCTAGCAGCACACCTGACTCGATATGATGGGTATAAGGAAACTGATCGAACAGGGCGAATTTGCTAATTTTATGGGTCTGGGTCAATTGTTTTAAATTGTCATGTAATGTGTCCGGATTACATGAAATATATATAATTCGTTCAAAGTGCTGCAACAGTTTAAGTGTTTCATCATCTATACCGGCACGTGGCGGATCGACAAAAATGGTACTGAAGTCGTAGGTTGAAATATCAATTTGGGCTTCCTGCAAGCGGCGGAAAGTACGCTCACCTTTATAGGCCTGGGTAAACTCCTCAGCAGACAGGCGAGCCACCTGAATATTATCAATATGGTTCTGCTCGATATTCCATTCAGCGGCATACACAGAAGATTTGGCCAGTTCGGTGGCTAACACGCGGCGGAATCTGGTGGAGAGTGGCAGGGTGAAATTGCCATTCCCACAATACAGTTCCAGTAAATCTTTATCAGATTGCTCTGCAGCCTCACATGCCCATTCCAGCATTTTTTGACAAACTTGCGCATTAGGCTGCGTAAAGCTGCTTTCAATCTGCTTATATTGATAACGGCGATCAAATACAGCCAGCTCTTCAATCACGAATTCGTCAGAGAGCACAAACTTTTGTCCACGGCTACGACCGATCAGTTTGATATTGAGTTTTTCAGCCAGTGCTTTTGCCGCAGGTTCCCAGCTTTCATCGAGTTTACGATGATAAATCAGAGACACCAGAACTTCGCCCTTTAAGGTCGCCAGAAAATGCACTTCAAACAGGCGTGTCCCCAGAATTGGATCTACCTTGAATGCTTGGAGGAGCTGTGGCATTAATTCATTAATGCGCCGATCGGCAATTGGGAACGTGTCAATACGGATGACTTTTTTATTATTATTTTCATCTCGTTCAAACATGGCATAAAACAGGTCATCTTCAGTATGCCAGATACGGAATTCAGCACGCATGCGATAGTATTGTTCTGGAGATTCAAATACTTCTAAAGCAGGTGGTTGATACTCGGCAAATTGCGTCCGAATACGTTCAACTTTGGCATCCAGTTGTTGCTGATAAGATGAGGTCATATGCACTAAAACATCGCAAATACTTGAAAGTCGAGATGGTAGCAAAAATTTGCTGATCTGCCTAAGATTATTCAGGCAAACACGGGGAAGGCTGTATAAAAAAGACCGAATCTTCTAAGGGGAGAAACTTGGCCATGAAGAGCAAAAGAAAGACTTGTTTAAAAGGGGGCTGATTAATCCGTCATGGTCATCAGGCTGGTATTACCCATGCATCTACAGCTTCGCTGAACATCGTTAAGGGAATAGAAATAACATCTAGCTAGAAAAGCCAACCAATGCAAATATATAGAAGGGTCGTAGTTGCAGCCAGCGATAACGCCATGGTTCTGATATTTTGTATGCGCGCCTACTAACTCTATGTCCGGCGAGCAGCAACCAGTTCAATCATGCTCTAACAATTAAATCTACCGCAATCCAGACTACTGATAAACCAGACAGGTAAATTGTTCTGGCCGAAAGTGTGGTGACTAGACTGCCCAGACTCCCTCGGCTCAGAATATATTCATCGAAACTGGAGCTTGCACGCTAGGCATGTAAACTGATTGATCCTGGCAATCATCTAAAGTATGAAAGTCATCAGGCTGAAACTTAGAGAAGTTATAGGCAAGCATCCTTAAAAAAATAAAAGCAACATCTGGATGATTTGTGTACCAAAATCATGAGCCAGTGCCGCAAATAAAGTTGAGTGTTTACATTTGGTAACATTTTAGCGGCTTTTGTGTGTATTTATTGTAAATATTTTGGTTTTGAAAATTTATTTTAAATACCGAAAAGACGCTTTCCAAGACTTATTTTGTCTATATTTTGGCTAATGACGGGTATTTTTGAGTGGTATGAAAAAGTTACTGGCTTTTAAGTTTTTTGTTACATAAAATTACAAAGTTAACAAGAAGCTTAAATTAGATATAATTTGTAGCAAATTTTGTTGAAAAAGCCTGCTTTATTCCAGGCCCAGCTACGCATAGTAAATCCGCACCGTAGGGGTGCATCATCGCCAAGAGTAATATTACATGGACAATATGCTTCAACTAGAATCTACCCGGATTGAACAGGATTTATTGGGGAAGAAACACATACCACAGCACAGTTATTATGGAATTCACACTTTACGTGCGCTTGAAAACTTTCAAATTTCAGGATTGGTAGTGGGCCAGGAGTCTCATTTTATTCGTGCTCTGGCACAGGTTAAAAAAGCTGCGGCCCAAAGTAACTTGCATTTTCAGAAAATTTCAAAACAGCAAAGTATTGCTATTCAGCAAGCTTGTGATGAACTGATTCAACGGCCGCAAGACTGGAAGGCTTCATTTCCACTTGATCCTTATCAGGGCGGTGCGGGTACTTCCGTGAATATGAATGCCAATGAGGTTATTGCCAATCGGGCGCTGGAGCTGATGGGGCATAGTAAAGGAGAGTACCAGCTTCTTCATCCGAATGATCATGTGAATACTTCCCAGTCTACCAACGATGTGTATCCTACGGCTTTGCGTCTGGCCACATATACTCGAATAGATGAGCTCTTAACTGCGCTTAAATCCTTAACTGAGAGTCTATATAGCAAAGCACTTGAATTTCAGCATGTGATCAAGATGGGGCGTACCCAGTTGCAGGATGCAGTGCCAATGACTATGGAGCAGGAGTTCCGGGCTTTTGCAACTTTATTAAAGGAAGATTTTAAGCTGATTGAGCAACTGCGCCAGTTATTGCTTGAAGTGAATCTGGGAGCTACTGCAATTGGAACCGGTGTCAACACGCCTTCAGGTTATGCCAAGCATGTGGTCGAAAATTTAGCGAAAATTACAGGCCTGCCTTTAAAACAAGCTGAAGATTATGTAGAAGCCACCAGCGACTGTGGGGCATTTATTATTCTGTCTAGCAGCTTAAAACGTCTGGCAGTGAAACTCTCTAAAATCTGTAATGACTTGCGTCTCTTAAGCTCTGGACCGCGTACAGGTCTGGCGGAAATCCGTTTACCAGAATTACAGGCCGGTTCATCTATTATGCCCGCCAAGGTCAATCCGGTTATTCCAGAAGTCGTTAACCAGATTGCCTTCCGTGTCATTGGGAATGACTTGACCATTACCATGGCAGCAGAAGCAGGCCAATTACAACTCAATGTCATGGAACCTGTGATCGCTATTTCTCTGAATGAATCAATTCAATTGCTCACTCAAGGGATGCAGACCTTACAGCAAAAATGTATTAAAGGCATTGAAGTTAATGAACAGAACTGTCTGGATGCTGTAATGCGCAGTATTGGAATTATCACTCTGCTTGATCCGCTATTGGGACATGCAGCCTGTGATGAAATCGGAAAACAGTGTATCCGTGAAAATAAAACTGTTCCACAAGTTGTATTGGAGCTGGGCCTGTTGACTGAAAAGCAGCTGGATGAAATCTTCGCTTTTGAAAATCTGGTTTCAGAAGTACCCAATGAAGTGAGCTCACTAGAACAGGTATCTTAAAACTTCTGGGCTTTAATCAAAAAGTACTGATTTTAACCATTTGCCTCAAATCCTCATGTGGGTTTGGGGCTTTTTCATCTAGACTATATACCGACCTTGAGATGAACTGGAATTGCTGCAAAACATGTTTAATAAAATCACTAAACTCTTTCAATCCAATAAACCTTCTCCAGCACAGCTTTATCTGGAAGAACAGAATATCCAATATGTAGAAGGTACAGGATATATCGTTGATGGAATTCAGCTCAATCAGGAATTGGGAGCGCGTCTGGAGTATTTATCCAATCGCCGCATGAAAAGTTTTGATGATCTGGCGCAACTTTATTCTAGCGCGATGATCATCAATGAAAAGATTGATCTGGAAATTGCGCATCAGCGCTTTAATCAGCCTCTGGCGAATACCGAAGAAAACCTGCTGCAATTTAAAACAATTGTGAAGAAATTGAATGACTATTATCGTCAGTTTTTACGCGACCAAAAATAGGCCAGCGACACACGAACTTCATACTCTATAGCGGAACGATCAGGACTGCATAAAAATAACGAAAGCGCACCGGATCATCGTGATAATATAAGCGCCATGTTGTTTAGACTTTAAAGCTATATACATGTTCCAACAAGAAATTTCCCAACTTAATTTACCTAGGCTCAAAGCAGGCGAGAAACGCTGGTTAGGTAATCTGCAAGGTTCGTCTACTGCATTATTGCTAAAAGAAATAATCAGGCAGCAGCAGTCGCGTCTGTTTGTGATCATCGCGCGCAATAATCAGCACTTGGGGCAACTGGAAAGTGAGCTGGAATTTTATGGGATTAAGCCCATCATTTTTCCGGATTGGGAGATTTTGCCTTACGACCGTTTGTCGCCGCACCAAGATATTGTCTCGGAACGTCTGGCCATTCTATCAAATATGCCACAAAGCGGCGTGTTGCTGTTGTCTGCCTCTACTTTGGCGCAGCGCGTTGCACCGACGTCCTGGATTCTGGGTGAGCATTTTGATATTCGTGTCGGTCAAAAACTTGATCTGGAACAACAGAAGAAAAAATTGATTCAAGCTGGCTATCATCTGGTTGATACGGTGTATGACCATGGTGAATTTGCGGTACGCGGCAGTATTATTGATATTTACGCCTCAGGTCAGGATGCGCCGATTCGTATTGACCTGTTTGATGATGAAATTGAAACACTGAAATTTTTTGATCCGGAAACCCAGCGTACGACCCAGATGCTGGAGCAGTTTACCGTATTGCCCGCCCAGGAATTTCCACTCAAAGAAGGCCGTGCTACTTTCCGCGACCGTTATGCTGAATTTTTTCCTACTGCCAATCCAAAGAAGAATCCACTCTATCAGGATGTAATGGATGGTATTGCTTCCCCCGGGATTGAATTCTATTTACCTTTATTTTTCAGTGCTGAGGCAATGCAAGCTGGTCAAAGCACCCTGATTTCGTACTTACCAAAGAATGGCATTGTCATTACAGACAAGGCTTTGGAACAAAGTCTGGAACAATTCTGGCAAGATGTCGTGCGCCGTTATGAAGATCGTCGCCATAATATGGATCAGCCGATTTTACCGCCTGACACTTTATTTAGTCCGACCAATCAGCTATTGGAACAGCTAAATCAGTTTAGTCGTATTATTGCCGCGCAAGAGCCATTTGAGGAAAAAGCCGGCGTAATTAATCTGGATACCCAGGTCCCGCCACGACTGCCTGTTGATCCGAAACGCGAAAAACCTTTTACCGAAGTCAAAAAATATATTGATGCTGCCAATCATCCGGTCTTGCTGGTGGCTGAAAGTGCGGGTCGCCGTGAAACTTTAAAAGATGCTTTGCGTCCAAGCCTCGGGGATATTCCTACTGTAGACAGTTTTAATGCCTTTGTTGAATCTCTGCATGCAATTGCCATTACCAGTGCACCTCTAGAGCGTGGCCTAGTCCTGACCAATCATCTGAGTGTGATTTCTGAAAACCAGTTGTATGAGCATCGTGTGGTGCAACGCCGCCGCAAGCGCCAGCAGGAGGTGTCAGAAGAGTTCCTGATCCGTAGCCTGACCGAACTCAGTATTGGTGCACCAGTTGTACATATTGATTATGGCGTCGGGCGTTATGCTGGCCTGATTACCCTTAGTATCGATGATCAGGATCATGAATTTTTGCAGCTGGACTATGCCGAGGGTGCCAAAGTTTATGTGCCGGTGACGAATTTGCATCTGATCAGCCGTTATAGTGGCGGTGATCCTGATTTGGCACCTTTACACAAGCTCGGAACCGATGCCTGGAATAAAGCCAAGCGTAAAGCTTTAGAGCAGATTCATGATGTTGCAGCCGAATTGCTGCATATTCAGGCACGCCGTTTTTCCAAGCCAGGCATCAGTTTTGAACTGGATCAAAGCCTGTATATGCAATTTGCCAGTGGCTTTGCCTATGAGGAAACGCCAGATCAGGCCAATGCCATTGAAGCAACTTTATATGATATGCAGCAGGCCAAACCAATGGATCGACTGGTCTGTGGTGATGTGGGTTTTGGTAAAACCGAAGTCGCCATGCGTGCCGCATTTGTTGCTGTGCAAAATAACCGGCAGGTAGCGGTTTTGGTGCCGACTACCTTGCTCGCCCAGCAACATTATGAGTCCTTCAAGGACCGTTTCGCAGACTGGCCGGTACGTATTGAAGTCCTGTCCCGTTTTGGCTCGTCCAAGACCCATAATAAAACCCTGGAAGATCTGGCCGAGGGTAAAGTCGATATTGTCATCGGTACGCACAAGCTTTTGCAGGAAAATGTCCAGTTCCATAATCTTGGGCTGATGATTGTCGATGAAGAGCATCGTTTCGGCGTGCGTGATAAAGAACGGATTAAAGCCATGCGTGCCGATGTAGATATGCTGACTTTAACTGCCACGCCAATTCCACGCACCCTGAATATGGCTTTTAGTGGCATGCGCGATTTGTCGATTATTGCCACGCCACCAGCACGCCGTCTGGCAGTAAAAACCTTTGTACAGGAACATACCAACGACACAATTAAAGAGGCGATTCTGCGCGAACTGCTGCGCGGCGGTCAGGTTTATTTCCTGCATAATGAAGTTAATACCATTGAACGTGCCGCAGAAAATATCCGCAATCTGGTGCCGGAAGCACGGGTGGTGGTGGCCCATGGCCAGATGCGTGAACGTGAACTTGAGCAGGTCATGCAGCGATTTTATCATAAAGAATATAATGTGCTGGTGTGTTCGACCATTATTGAAACCGGAATTGATGTGCCAAATGCCAATACCATCATTATTGAACGGGCAGACAAGCTGGGTCTGGCACAGTTACACCAGCTGCGAGGCCGTGTCGGTCGTTCCCATCATCAAGCTTATGCCTATCTATTGGTGCCTTCGCTTAAAGGCTTAAAGGGAGATGCCGAAAAACGTCTGGAAGCGATTCAGCGTGCAGCCACCTTGGGTGCCGGTTTTATGCTGGCCACAGAAGATCTGGAAATTCGCGGTGCTGGGGAACTCTTGGGTGAACAGCAAAGTGGTTCGATGCAGGCGATTGGTTATAGCCTGTATATGGAAATGCTGGAAAAAGCCACCAAAGCCATCCAAAAAGGCAAAACGCCGAATTTTGATGCACCTCTCACGCTCACTGCGGAAATCAACCTGCATATGCCAGCTTTGATTCCAGATGAGTATCTCGGTGATGTGCATCAGCGCTTATTGTTCTATAAACGCATCAGTAATACCGATACTCAGGAAAAGCTCGACAATATCCGTATGGAACTGATCGACCGTTTTGGTATTCCTCCACAACCCGTCAAACAGTTATTTGCTGTGCATCAGCTGCGTCTTAAAGCTGAACAGCTTGGCATTACCAAGATTGATGTCAGCGCTCATGGCGGGCATATTGAGTTTGCACCAGATACGCCGGTACAAGCGATGAGTATAATCCAGATGATGCAGAAACATCCGACCTACTTTAGGATGGATGGAGGGCAGCGCCTGAAAATCATGGTCATGCTGGAAGATTATCAAAAACGGATCCAGTTCATCAGTGATTTGCTGGAGAGTTTATTAACACAGCTGCATTGAAATTTGCAGTCTCAGACAGGAGACAGATTCACACGCTGTTCCATCCGAATGCGCGTGTGAATACTGCGCTGTTTTTTCAGGCAATTATTGAAAGAGATGATTGGTATTTTGTACTGAATAAATCATACAAAATTGCCCCGAATGTGACTGAGGATAATACTCAGTCCTAATTGGATATGATAGTATTGGTCATCATTCTAATTTTGCATCATTTATAAAGATATGTTTAGTTTGCATCCACAACTTGCTCAAGATACGTTTTTTGTAGGCGACTTTCCTTTGTCAACATGTCGTTTGATGAATGATATGCAATTTCCGTGGCTCATTCTGGTACCACGTGTACCGGGCGTTACCGAATTATATGAATTAAGCCAAGCTGACCAGGAGCAGTTCCTGCGTGAGTCAAGCTGGTTATCTAGTCAGCTTTCCCGCGTATTTCGTGCTGATAAAATGAATGTGGCTGCGCTGGGTAATATGGTGCCGCAATTGCATTTTCATCATGTGGTTCGTTATCAGAACGATGTGGCATGGCCTAAACCGGTATGGGGTACACCGGCGGTGCCTTATAATAATGAAGTATTGGCACATATGCGCCAGACCCTGATGCTGGCGTTACGCGGTCAGGGCGATATGCCATTCGATTGGCGTATGGACTGATTCATGCAGGCTACTATAGTCCATTCATGGATATAGACCTAAGAGAGTGATTGAGTGCAATTAGACGACTGGATGCATCAAGAGCCAAGACGCTTTGAATATTTTCATCGCTTGATGGGATATATTATGTTGTCTCTGGTGCTGGTCGTCTATCACCAAACTGTTCCAGATACCAGTTACCAGATTTTTATCCCTTTTCTGCTGGTTCTACTGCTACTGCTTAGTCCTAAGCTGTCGCAGTGGCTGACCTATCGCTATAACTCCAACATCAAGCGTAATGTGTTTTTTATTATTGATGTGGCTGTGGTGTCGGTGATGCTCGCAGCAGTACATCTGGATCTGGTTCTTTCTTTCCTGGGCCTTTCCGCACTGTTATATACGGCAATCAGTAACAAAATCTCATTTTTAATGACGACACTGGCCAGTCTTATTGGAACGACAGTATTTTACCTGTCTGCTATTCTGGTTTTTGGGTTGGGTAATTATTTTGAACAGAGTAGTAGTGAGCTGACTATTCTGGGCTTTATCTGCCTAATGATGTATTTTGGGGTGGGAAGTTTTTATCAAAGTGGTCGTGTGCAATACATGACCAAAAAGAAAAATCACTATTTTGACCAGATGAACCGTTATATGGAGTTCGCCAACCAGCTGAGCCGCTATGCGCCAGTCCAGCTGTGGCAATCGATCATGAAAGGTGAATCTGAGGCAAAAATCGAATACAAGCGTAAAAAACTGACTATTTTCTTTTCGGATATTCAAGGCTTTACTGAACTTTCTGAAACCCTGATTCCGGATGACCTGGCTTTCCTGCTCAATGACTATTTAAGTCATATGACTGAAATTGCCAAAAAATATGAGGCAACTGTCGATAAATTCATGGGGGATGCCATTCTGATTTTCTTTGGTGATCCAAACTCGGAAGGAGTCGAGCAGGATGCCAAAAACTGTCTGGAAATGGCACTAGCTATGCGTCAACAAATGAAATTGCTGCGCGAACGCTGGGTTAAAATGGGTTATCCACCTTTGCATATCCGTATGGGGATTTCAACCGGTTATTGTCACGTAGGCAATTATGGGGCTAATCACCGCATGGCTTATACCATTGTAGGACGAGATGCCAATCTTGCGGCCCGATTGCAAAGTGCGGCAGAAGTAGATGAAATTCTGATTTCAGATGATACGCATAACTTGATCAAAAATGATTATCTGTGTGCACCGAAAAAACCGATTTTCCTGAAGGGGATCAAAGCACCCGTAAGAACCTGGCAAGTGATGGAAAGATATGCTTTTCAAAAGGTGGAGTATCAGCGCTGGTTTGATTATGAATATAAAGGCTTTCATTTACTGCTTAATCTGGATGAAGTGCAAAACTTTGATTATCCGAACCTGATTGAAGTTCTGGAGAGAATGATCAAGCGGATTGAAACCCAGCAGAAACTGACAAATTCACAGGGTATTGTGAAGTTAAAACTTGAAGATGAAGTAATTGAAACTGTGCCGCCTGAAACAATCAGATAGCAAGCTAAATATCATAAAGCTCAGATTGTTCCACTTTTTAAAATCATGTGATCAATCTTAGACTTCAAAGGAAGTGCAACAGAGATTAAATTATTGGAAGGAAGTAAGATGAACGGGCATTCTACTTCTGACTGATCACAGTCAAAGTTGTATCATGCATTATATTTATTTGCTCAAGAAAAATACTCGCCTTTAAGAGTCCGAGTCAGGTAGTATGACAGCCACATAGTGTTTTACTTCAGATGCTAATCTAAGAATGAAAAAACCACGCCGAAGCGTGGTTTTTTATTTGGATATTTTAATGGTTTTCAGAAGCGTGGTTAATCGTGTATTTTGGAATTTCAACTTCCAGATCTTCATCGACTATTTTAACCTGACAAGACAAGCGAGAATCAGGTTCAAGACCCCAGGCACGATCCAGCAGGTCAGCTTCCACATCATTCATTTCTTCAAGGCTGTCAAAGCCGCGACGTACGATCACATGACAGGTGGTACATGCACATGACATATCACAGGCATGTTCAATCTTGATTCCATTTTTTAACAGGCTTTCGCACAAATTTGCATCTTGTTCAACGTCAAACTCCGCACCTTCTGGACAAATTTGCGCATGAGGAAGAACTTTAATACGTGGCATAGTCTTTACCTTAAATTAGTTTGAGTTTGACCAGTCGTCGAGTTTGGTGCCTTTCAGGGCAGCATCAATATGTTGATTCATACGCAGTGCAGCAAAGGCATCACTATGTATTTTAAGCTGTTCAACCGCAGATTCAATGGTTCTGACATCATCGCCTTGCAGCTCTGCTTCAAGCCGAGTCTGCGCAGCAGTCAGCTCCGCAAGTTGCTGTTCAGACATTAAATGTGCATCTACTTTCAAGGCCTGAACCAGTGCTTCAAGTTCACGCTGTGCTTCTACCTTGGTTTCCTGCAAATGACGAAGATTTTTATCTTCCTCTGCAAACTGATAACCTTCTAAAAGCAGACGCTCGGTATCTTCGCTTGATAAACCATAAGAGGGTTTGATGTCAATTTGTGCGCTTACACCCGAAGTCATTTCCTTGGCAGAAACGGTTAACAGACCATCGGCATCGACCTGAAAGGTGACTTCAATACGTGCCTGACCCGCGGTCATCGGAGGAATACCATGCAGTACAAAGCGGCCTAAACTGCGGCAATGTTCTACCAGATCGCGCTCACCTTGCACCACGTGAATTAACATGGCCGTCTGGCCATCCTGATAGGTGGTAAACTCCTGACGGCGTGCAACCGGAATTGCAGTATTGCGTGAAATTAAACGCTCAACCAGTCCGCCCATGGTTTCAAGACCTAAGGACAAAGGTGTTACATCTAATAATAAAGAACCGTCTTTACTGTTGCCAATCAGCTGATTCGCTGTAATCGAGGCACCAATTGCAACCACTTCATCCGGGTTGATAGTACATAAGGGTTCCTGGTTAAAGACCTCACGCACTGCTTTCTGAACGGCATAGGAGCGGGTAGACCCCCCTACAAGAACAACGTTTTGAATATCATCCAGTTCTAGCTTGGCATCACGCAGTACACGTTTACAAACGCTAATGGTTTTGTCCAGCGCAACTTTGATAATGCCTTCAAAAGTAGGGCGGTCAAGCGTTAAGGCCTGATCCAGTAGCTTTAACTCAACAGAATCAGCATTTGATAGGGCTTCTTTGGCTTTACGAGCTGCAACCACGAAGTGAGCATGTTCTGCATCACTTAGGGTTTCAATATGAAGTTCTTTCTTTGCCCATTTGACAATTAGCCGATCCAGGTCATCACCACCAAGTGCTGTATGACCACCCGTGGCCAGAACTTCAAATACACCTTGAGCAAAACGCAAAATTGAAACGTCGAATGTACCGCCACCCAGATCATAAATGACATAGTTGCGGTCGGTACTGAGGTTGCTTTCCTGGTCCAGACCATAGGCAACCGCTGCAGCAGTTGGCTCGTTTAACAAGCGTAAAACATTCAAACCGGCAAGCTGGGCAGCATCACGTGTTGCCTGGCGTTGTGCTTCATCAAAATAGGCAGGAACGGTAATGACTGCACCATTGATAGGATTTTGCAGGCTCGATTCAGCACGGTTTAATAGTTGCTTTAAAATTTCAGCTGAAATTTCGACTGGCGTTTTACGGCCTTGTGCAGTTTCAAAGGCGGGCATTTCATTGGCTTCGCCGACCAAGGTATACGGATGCTGAAATTTAATATCTACTTTTGAGCGACCCATAAAACGTTTTATGGAGACAATCGTATTTTGAGGGTCAGTGGTAATAAAAGGTACAGCGTCATTGCCGTACTGAGTGCTTTGCTCTGAATAATGAACGATAGAAGGAAGTAATACACGACCTTGTTCATCATTAAGTACTTTGGCTTTACCTGAAAGAACCGTGGCAACCAAAGAGTGGGTGGTGCCTAAATCGATACCAATCGCAATGCGGTGTTCATGTGGTGCATTTGATTGACCTGGTTCTGCGATCTGCAAGAGAGCCATCGTATTACATCCTTTGCACGTTAAAATTAAAGAGGAAAATCAAAAATCATCAAGGTCAAAGCTGTCATCATCCAGAAGGCGGTCTTCTGCCTTGTCGATGTCGGCCATGACTTTAACAAAGAAGCGTAATTTGCGCACTGTATCACGAGCTTCAGCCCAGTCTTCATCTGTGTAGTCAATCTTGAATTCACGGACCAGACCATCAATCCATTGCTGTACTTCAACTTTTAGAGAAGCCAGCTCTTCTGCAGATATTGCATCATCGAGTTGTTCACGAATATCAAGTGCATCCTGCAAGAATTCAAAATCACTGATCGATTGATCGAGATGATAATCTTGTTTCTTTAACGAGAGCAGATAGGCGGCACGGCTATCAACAGCAGACAGGATTTTGAAGGCCTGATTGATTTCACTTGATTTAATCAATGCTTGATCTTTGTCTTCAGCTTTATCCGGGTGATATTGTTGCTGTAACTTTAAAAACGCTGTTTTTAAAGAAGCCAAATCAATATCGAGTGCTACGGGAAGATTGAACAGCTCAAAATGATTCATGGGAGGTGAAATCCGCAATTAATGGGCAAAAAATAATGTATAAATACAATTAAAACAGTGTGAACTACACTGTTTTAATTGTATAAGGTAGAGCGGCTATGATTAGACTGTGAAAGACTCACCACACCCACATTCACCTTTTTTGTTCGGGTTGTTAAACTCAAAACCTTCATTAAGGCCATTCTTGACATAGTCCATTTCCATACCATCAAGATAAACCAGACTTTTCGGGTCAATGAATACTTTAACGCCAAACTGTTCAAAGACCTGATCATGTGTATCGATTTCATCGACGAATTCGAGTACATAAGCCAAGCCAGAACAGCCTGAAGTTTTCACACCAACGCGAATGCCTTCACCCTTACCGCGATTTTTGAGGTAATTGCTGATATGAGTTGCAGCATTTTCAGTTAAATTGATCATGAAAACTCCATAAATCTTTCTTTAAAAACGAAGGATCAAGCCTTAGACTGTTTATTGCGATAATCTTCGACAGCTGCCTTAATCGCATCTTCAGCCAGTACAGAGCAGTGAACTTTAACCGGTGGAAGGGCCAGTTCAGTGGCGATATCAATATTTTTGATCGCTTGTGCTTGGTCTAGAGTTTTACCTTTCAACCACTCAGTCACCAAAGAGCTGGAAGCAATTGCAGAACCACAACCATACGTTTTAAAACGTGCTTCCTCAATGACGCCTTCATTGTTTACTTGAATCTGTAAACGCATTACGTCGCCACACGCTGGTGCACCGACCATACCTGTACCAACGTTTTCAGCATTTTTATCTAAAATACCAACATTACGAGGGTTTTCGTAATGATCAATTACTTTTTCGCTATAAGCCATGTTGCTTCTCCAAAACTCGGGGTCAGCCTTAATATTAAATATGGGGATTAAAAATTTTTTATCAATGAGATAGCAATACTTAGATGGCTATCTCAAGCTCAAAAATTAGTGCTCAGCCCATTCAACAGTAGAAAGGTCGATACCTTCTTTGTACATATCCCAAAGCGGAGAAAGTTCACGTAATTTCTCAACAGCAGCTTTAGTGATAGTTAAAACATGATCGATATCTTCTTCAGTGGTGTATTTACCAAAGCTGAAGCGGATCGAACTATGTGCAAGCTCGTCAGATAAACCTAATGCACGTAATACATAAGACGGTTCTAGCGTCGCAGAAGTACATGCTGAACCTGAAGATACTGCTGCATCTTTCAGAGCCATCATTAAAGATTCACCTTCAACGAAGTTAAAGCTTACGTTTAGATAGTTGGCGACGTTTTGAGTCGGATGGCCGTTCAGGAATACCTGCTCAAGGTCTTGTAGGCCATTCCAGAGCTTGTCACGTAATATACGTAAACGTGCTTGCTCAGATTCCAGGTTTTTACCTGCCAGTTCAAACGCTTCACCCATACCAACGATCTGGTGAGTTGCAAGCGTACCAGAACGCATACCTCGTTCATGACCGCCACCGTGCATTTCCGCTTTTAAGCGTACACGTGGGCTACGACGTACAAACAGGGCTCCTATACCTTTAGGACCATAGATTTTGTGAGCCGAGAAACTCATTAAATCTACTTTTAAGGTAGACAGGTCAATTTCAACCTTGCCCGCAGCCTGAGCTGCATCCACGTGGAAGAATATTTTGTTAGCGCGAGTGATTTCACCAATTGCGGCAACATCAGTCACCGTGCCAATCTCGTTATTTACCATCATCAGGGAAACAAGAATAGTATCTGGGCGAAGAGCTTCCTGAACCATTTCCGGTGTGATTAAACCTGTTTTTGGTTGTGGCTCAAGATAGGTGATTTCGAAACCTTCAGATTCTAGTTCACGACATGTATCTAAAATAGCTTTATGCTCAATTTTAGAAGTAATGATGTGCTTGCCTTTCGATGCATAGAAATGTGCAACACCTTTAAGTGCAAGGTTATCAGATTCGGTTGCGCCTGAAGTCCAAACGATTTCACGCGGGTCTGCTTTAATTAAATTCGCCACCTGTTCACGTGCGTATTCAACTTTTTCTTCCGCTTGCCAGCCATAAGCATGTGAACGGGATGCCGCATTACCGAAGGTGCCTTCGAAAGTTAAGCATTCCATCATACGTTCTGCAACTTGAGGATCTACCGGAGTTGTTGCTGCATAGTCAAGATAAATCGGACGTTTCATGTCAAATACCTGTAACCGATAAAAGGTCTGAATCAAAATTTGGTGAGTTTTGGCGTAATGACACGGTTTGTACGTTGTCACGTGCGACCAGATCAGCCAGTGAGATTTTCGCGAGATAATCGGCTATGTGATGGGAGAGTTCTTGCCATAAATCATGAGTCAGGCACATCGCTCCATTCTGGCAGTTGCCTTTATGGTCACAGCGAGTAGCATCAACTGTTTCATTTACAGCTTCAATAATTGCTAATACAGTGATTTCATCTGCATTACGCGCTAAATGGTAACCACCATTCGCTCCGCGAACACTTGAAACTAAGCCATGGCGCTTAAGTTTTGCAAATAACTGCTCAAGATAAGCAACAGAAATGGTTTGACGTGCTGCAATTTCAGCGAGCGTAATCGTTTTTTCAGATGGCTGCAAAGCTAGATCAAGTAAAGCAGTCACTGCGTAGCGACCGCGAGTGGTTAGGCGCATGATTCGATACACATAGTTAGACTAGATGTATCGATTTTATGAATCCCGACTAAATTAGTCAAGTTATTTTTATGCTGGATATGTGTATTTAATTTACTGAAAAAAGAAACAATTACATATTCAGCCAATTATATACTAATAACGCAATTAAAACTAAGGTAATACACGCAAAAACAAGATTAATATGCTTCTGGCGGCGCTCTATACGTTTAATACGATTGCGGTACTGTTTTACTTCGACCTGAAGTGTATTAATCTTGGAGCGCTGCTCTTCAATTTTTCTTAAAAGTGGTGCAATCCGTTTTTTCGAGCTGATAATGTCTGCTTCATTGGAAGGCGGTTCAGATAACCAGTGTTTCCAGTCTGAGAGCACTTTGGGCAAACTAAATAAAGTTACTAAATCACGAAATTCGTCTTTTAATATTTGGTCGCCATCAATGCGCATTCTGTGAATGCTTTTACGATTACCAAAAATAAAAATTTTAATCAGGTCAAGGAGAGTGGTGCGTACATCCAGATCGATCACACGGCCTGAGGCTTTATAATCGAACAGCAAACCATTGGCAGTGAATTGTACATAAAAATCAAAATAGGGAACATAACTATTGATTTTAATGGTGATCTTTTCCTCTACAAACTTTTTTGCCTGCAATGCAACAACGCGGTCATGTTGGAGGATAAACGTAAATATTGTCTCTAAAACGATCAAAGTCATCGTGAGCAACAAATGCGGTTGAGTTTGACTTTGTTGCGATTCGCTCATAAATACGACCAATCCTTACCTGAAAAATAAAATGAAAAAGCTTCCTGCTCGTGGAAAGGTTTTAGGGTTAAATCAAATTAGAGTTGAAATAAATTGCTTTGTAGAACAGTTTAGCAAATCTATCAAGCCCTGAATTTGCTATTATGCAGTGATTTTGTAGATAATTTTATAATATTTACACAGAAAATAAGCAGGAGTCGTGTTCATGGATAAAATAAAAACGACACAAGATACAGTTACAGAGCTGAGCGATAAAACAGCGAAGAATAAGTCCAGATCGTCAGTAGAGCGCAGGTCGATGCTGGATTTTCGCAAATATACCAAGCAAATCTGGCTGGCAGGATTAGGTGCATTTTCACGGGCAGAAGAAGAAGGCAATAAGCTGTTTGATTCCTTGGTCAAGGTTGGAGAGGAGCTGGAATCCAAAACCGCTGACATTGCTGATCAGACTGTTGAAAGGGTATCAGAGAAGGCTAAAGAGTCGGTAACCGAGACTAAAGATAAAGTCGATAAATTGATCGACCACTCTGTTCATCATTCATTGAATCGGATAGGATTGGTGACATTGAAGGATGTACAGCATCTGGAACGTCTAATCCTTCAATTGCATGCCAAAGTTGATCAACTGACAGCAGAGCAGGAAAAATTACAGAAGGAAATAACGAAAAAAACCTCAATGAAATGACTTTCTTTATTATTCATTGTTTTTTTCGCATGTTTTTTGAAAAAAAAGAGGCTCATAAGTATTGCGTTTATACCTAAAGCATTGCTATAAAGGCGTTATGGCAATTTAAACAAATTCTTGAACCTTATATAAACGATATTAAGAGGACGTAATTTTCATGAATAAATCGGAATTAATTGATGCAATTGCAGAAAAAGGGGGATTATCTAAGGCTGACGCAGGTAAAGCTTTAGATGCTACAATTGCTTCTGTTACTGAGGCTTTAAAAGCTGGTGATACTGTAACTCTAGTGGGTTTTGGTACTTTCGGTGTAAAAGAGCGTGCTGCACGTACTGGTCGTAACCCGCAAACTGGTGCGACTCTTGAAATTAAAGCAAGCAAAGTGCCTAGCTTTAAAGCAGGTAAAGGCTTGAAAGACGCTGTAGCTTAAGTCTACCTAGCGATAAAACGCGCCTTCTTGGCGCGTTTTTTATTGATAGATGCAATTTCATGATTAACACGTTCATTCAATGGGTATTTTCGGTTAAAATCCCTTGCAAATAAAATATTGGAATACTTATGGAAGCTTTTCGTAAAGTTATTAAGGGTTGGTTGGGCAAAGTCTTGCTCGTTCTATTCTTGACCCCTTTAGCACTTGTAGGTATTGAAGGATATTTTAGCGGCGGGAGTTCTGATGCTGTAAGCTCAGTCAATGGGACTGACATCTCTCAAAAAGAATTAGAGTCACTAACAAAATCATTCAAACAACAATATTTAAGCTATACCAATGGCGATGAAACCCTGTTAAATCAAAGTTTCATCGAGCAGAAAGCCAAAGATACTTTAATAGCACGTACCCTGCTTTTGCAGCAGGCTGAAAAACTGGGTATTAGTCTGAGCAAAGAGCAAATTGAACAGATGATTGCCCAGCAGCAAACTTTTCAGCAAAATGGTCAGTTTTCACAGGCTTTATATGAAAACTACCTGAAATCGATTGGGATGACCAACAATGCTTTGATCGAAAGCCTGCGTACAGATCATGCATTGAAAATGCTGTCCTCAACTTTTGTGGATTATCCGCTGGTTAGTCGTGTTGATATTCAGCAGATTGCTGATTTGCAAACGGAACAGCGCCAGATTCACATTGCCAGTATCAGTCTGGAAAGTTATAAAAAAGATGTCAAAGTTACTGAGGCTGAAGTTGCTGCTTATTATGAAAAGCATAAAGCTATTTTTACACAGCCAACTACGGTAGATGTCGACTATGTGGTACTGAAGCCTGAGAATATTGCGGCTGAAAGTCTGGCAGTTACAGATGTTGAGTTAAAGCAGGCATATGATGCATTTGTCGCAGCACAAAAGCAGAATATTAAACCTGAAGTGAAACATGTCTTGATCACCACGGATAATCGTAGCGATGCGGAAGCTAAAAAGCTTGCTGCTGAGGTTGCTGCCAAAATCAACGCAGGAACCAGTTTTGCACAAGCAGCGGCACAATATTCTGAAGATCCAGAGTCTAAGTCGAAGGGTGGTGAAATTGCTGTTTATGAAGCAGGTGTATTTGGGGCGACATTTGATCAGGCTGTAGCTTCTTTGAAATCTGGACAAGTGTCTGCTCCAGTAAAAACAGAGAACGGGTATCATCTGATTTCTGTCACTCTTCCAGAGATTGCGGTACCATCTTTTGAGTCTCAGAAAGCACGTTTGTCTGAAGAGGTTCTGGCAACTAAAAAATCCAACGCGTTCTCGGATACTGTGAATAGCTTAAACGATATGATTGTTAGCTCGGATTCTTTAGAAGTGGTGGCGCAGGAAGTAAAAGGAGTACAGGTTCAAAGTGCCAAAGGTGTGACGCTGGCGACACGTGATCCACTTCTGAGCGATGCTGCTGTTAAAGTGAAGCTGTTTAATGATGATGTCAAAAATGGCGATCGCAATGCTTCTTCCAGTATCCAGTTAAACAATGGCGATGTGGTCTGGATTAAGGTGCGTGATTATCATGCAGCAGGCGAGCAAACGTTGGCAGAAGCTAAACCTCATGTAACTGCAAAATTGATTGAAGAAAAAGCACTGAATGCGGCAAAAGCAAAAATTCAGAAGACTTTGGATGAGTTTAGAACCAAGCCAGCAGCGGCTGTGACAAAAGGCAATCTGGTCTTTGAAGATGTAGGTATCTATACCCGTGCTGAAGGTTTGCTAAAACGTGATGTTCAGCGTGCAGCCTTCAGTGTAACACCACCAAAGGCCGGTCATTGGTCGGTTACTACAGCACATATGCCAAATGAACTGGTGGTGGTTGCGGTTTCTGAAGTGAAGAAAAATCCAATTGATGTGTTAAGTGCCGAACAGCGTAATGAGCTGGTTGAACTGTATCGTCAATTACGCGGTCAGCAGGAATTTGATGACTATACACGTTACTTAAAGTCTCATGCGAAAATTAAATAAAAATTTTCCTCTAAAAAACCAGCCTAAGGGCTGGTTTTTTATTGTCCTGGATTTAGGGCGTCTGCTAATTAGAAAAATCAGACTTAGTAATAGTCCTTTGATGGCTTGAGGTATGTAGTCAAGCCTGTCTACATCAATAACCAAAAGAAAAAAATATCTTATTTTGAGTTTGTTTTAAAACAGGTATTAAACTCTTCTCTACCACCAGACCAAGTCAAGCTGATCAGGCGTGTTAGAGATTACCATTCACTCAATTTCGATGGAGTTAGTAGAAAATTATCATATGTTGCTCAGCAATTTACTATTTCGGAGTTGATTTAATCATAACTGTTTGAGCAGGCTGCAGTACCTGGATCATAAGTAAAGGGAGCAAGCTCCCTTTGTAATACATTACTCAGTCCGAATAATGAGTTCATAGCCGGTATATTTGCGGATATTGATCACGCCCGTATCCAGAATCAGGTATTGACCCTTAATACCTTGCAGCTTTCCACGAATTACCGGGGTCTTGTCAAGGTTGTGGGATTTGATCTTTTCTGGATATTGCTCGACAGGATAAATGAATTCGCGAGCCGGTTCATCTTCAAGTACTTCAATCGTTTCATTAAACTCGAAGTTCTGATGAAATTCTTCACGGATCGTCTGAATTTTTGGTGCAAACTCTTCAATCAGTTGCTCGCGGACCTCAGGTAGATTAAGCGGCGCAGCTTCACCTTTTAAAAGTTTACGCCAGTCAGTTTTGTCAGCTACCTGACTGCCAAACATGACTTCCAGTTTACCGGAAAGACGGCGTGAGCCCACTTTCATAATCGGTAAGGCTTGGGTAGCGCCCTGATCTAACCAGCGGGTAGGCATCTGGTTAAGGCGGGTAATGCCGACTTTTAAGCCGCTAGAATTTGCCAGATAAACAATGTGAGGTTGAAAGCAGACATTCTGTGCAAATTCATCTTCCCGGCAGGTCCCTAAATGATAATGGCAAGTTTCTGGCTTCATGATGCACATATCACATGAAGCTTTGGTTTTAAAGCATTTAAAGCAGTGACCTTGAGAAAAAGACTTGGAGGTTTTAGTACCACAAGACACACAGTAAATATTGCCTGTCCATTCAATTTCGATTTCCTGGCCCAATTGAAACGGGAGGTTAATTTGAGATCCATCTAATATTAATTTATATTCAACATTTGCCCGTTGGGTATTTTGATCAGTTACATTTAGATCTTTGAGACCGACATGCATTTTCTGGCAAATGCCCTGAAATTCCATAAAATTACTCACTTAAATCATAGGGGTGCAGTTATGGCTGAACAAAATGTCATCATTGCTATGCTAGATGATTTTGCACAGGAACAGCCAATTCATACTGCGATTTGCATTGGGCAGGATTTAACCCGACTTCAATTTCAGCAATCCATTCAATGGCACCATTTTAGCGTATCTGAGGTTTTAAATCTGCCTTTTCAACAGCGCTATGATCTGGCAGTGGTGATGCTGGCTGCACCTGAAATATGGGTATTGCTAGAGCAGCAGAAAAGTCAAATTTTGGTAAAAATGCGTGATTTATTTGCCAAGCGTTTGCTGGTCATCTGCCATACCCAAGATCAAAAACTTCTCAGGGCTTTGGGTTTAACCCAATTGAATTATCAGCGTGGGGAAGGTGGTCTTGAGCTTTGGCAATTCAATATTTTGACTTATAAGCTTGTGCCTGACTGGCTTAATTCAAAGTTTTGGGCCAATCCTGAAAACTGGGATAAATATCGTTGGTAACATGAAGGTGAGATAAGAATTGGATTAATATTGCAAATATTAACAAAATACTGAAAGACAAGGAGTTATAGAACCGTATGCTATAATAAAGAAAGAACGCATCGGTAGGAAAGTAATATGACCAATCTCAGTAATATTATCGAAATGCTGGCTAAGCAGGCGCTGGGAGGCGGGCAATCCCAGTCTCGGCAGCAGTCACAGCAACAAGATGGGTTGGTTGACATTTTAGGATCGGTATTGGGGCGATTGGGGAATCAGACAAATCAGGCTCAAAATCAGCAAAACGGTCTGGGTGCAATTCTAGGTTCAGTATTAAGTCAGTTTGGCAATAATCAATCTGCTACGCGGACATCCCAATCGAGTGGAAGCTCCGCCAAAAGTTTATTGATTGCAGTGTTACCGCTGGTTTTGGCCTGGATTCAAAAGCAGGGCGGTTTGCAGGGAGCGCTGGACAAGTTAAAAGGCCAAGGATTAAACAGCCAGGTCGATGATTGGGTCTCTACAGCTCCAGGCGAAAATGCACAGGTCGATCCACAGCAAGTACAAAGCCTGTTTGATGATCAGGACATTGAAGACGTCGCCCAGCAGACTCAAGCGCCTAAGCAGGATATTTATAGTGCAATCTCCCAGGTCTTACCGCAGATTATTGACTCGTTAACTCCTCAAGGGGAACAGACCAGTACACAGGAGGCCAATCAAGATATTCAGAATGTCATGAATATGGTTTCCAGCTTTTTGAAAAAATAAATTAGATAGATAAAAAAGTCCCGCCCATAGGTGGGATTTTTTATGAGAAATTGAAATCATTAGAGTTTGTTGAAATTTATTACTTAAAGAAATAGCGAATGTAAAATGAAGACTTTCTACTCGATATGACAAGCTAAAACGTAATTGTCAGAGTGCAGTAGTTTTAGCTTATACTTGGCAGCCTTTATAGCACAAATTACATACTACAAACCTCAACCCACTCTAAAGTTTTAAAGTGATTTAGTCCAGGTTCAGACTAAATAGCTGATTCGACTGACAGATTTTTTTGGCAATATAATGTGATTTTCTTACTCGAATTAAAATAATTTGGGACTGAAATTCCAGTTCACCAAATTCAGGTTCAACCTGTACATAGTGGATCTGGCCATATTCGTCACGTACCCGGGCTTGGGCTGAAAAACCTGGACGTGCATTACCACTTGAAATGGTTGCGAGTCGTCCGAGTAGATTGACATGATTTTTTTTGTATTTTGGAGGAATCACCTGATCCAGACAATGGATCATAAATACAGTAAAAAAGCTGGCAATAATTAAGGCCGGTAAAATCAGATAATAAGCTGGCAAGAATTCCATTTCCTGAGAGTAGATCAGGAACTGCAGTAAATAGCCGGAAAAGCTAAAATTCATCAAAAAGAAAAGGATGATCAGGGTTTTGGAAAATTTGACATTCAGAACATCAAGATAAGCGAAGTCATAAGACGGAATGCATTTAAAGAGTTTTTTGGATTGAAGCCCAAAATAAAAAGCAGAAGTTTTTGCCATGCCAAACACAAAGATCAAGACCAGACTCAAATGAAAAGGCATAAGGTTGTAGTCGAGCAAAAAAGCTGGCATGGCAAAATCCATTAAGTCTTATTCTGTAAGATAAATCCCGCCATCAGAATGCACCGTAATCTCTACTTTTTCAAGTGATTGCCCCTGACAAGGCCCGGAAATACATTCACCGCTTTCAACCATGAACAGTGCACCGTGGGTAGAGCATTCAATGAATTCCTGATCACGATCCAGGAACTGGTTTTCCAGAAACTCCAGTTCTACCTGCAAGTGCGGACAGACGTTCTGATAGGCGTAGAATGCACCATCACGCTGGGTGATGAAAATCGTATCGCCATTCGGAGTCTCAAAAGAGCGTGCTTCGCGCTCCGGGATGTCTTCAGTCAAGCAAATTTTATACATTAAGCACATTCCTTCTGGAAATTTTCTAATAAGGCTGCATAGTCTGCAACCGCCAGACGTGGACCAAACTGGGAAACCACTTTACTTGAAATTAAAACCGCCAGTTCTGCAGCCGTCTTAAAACCAAGATTGGCATTTAAGGCATACAGGAAAGCGCCTGCAAAGGCATCACCTGCACCATTGGTATCTACTGCCTGAATGGCGCGACCTGGTACAGTAAAGGTCTCTCTATTGTTTGAAATAAGCGCACCTTTGGATGCCAATGTAATGACAACGGATTGACTTAAAGTCTTTAATTTCACTAAAGCAGCATCAATGGTGTCAGTATGGGTATACATCAATGCTTCTTGTTCATTACAGAATAAAAGATCGACACCTTCGGCAATCATTTCATCCAGACCGGTACGCGCATATTGCACCATAGCCGGGTCAGAGAGCGTCAAGGCGATTTTAACGCCATTGGCTTTCGCAATTTCACGTGCCTGTTTTACTGCCTGACGTGCAGTGTCTGAAGTGGATAAATAGCCTTCGATATACAGCCATTTCGCTGTAGTTAATGGCTCAAAGTCAATCTGTGCATCGGTCAGTTCAGCTGTAATTCCCAGATAAGTATGCATGGTACGTTCAGAATCCGGGCTGACCAGCACCATACAGGTACCTGTTACACCTTGACTGATCGATTTAGGTGTAGTTTGAATGCCGGCTTCATTTAGACCGTTCAGATAAATATGGCCTAAATTATCATTTCCGACGCGGCAAGCATAAAATGCCGGACTCCCCAGTGCAGCAAAAGCCACCGTGGTATTGGCAGCAGAACCGCCAGATGCCTGACCTTTATAAATTTGGGTATCTCTTAGGTTTTGATAGAGGCTCGCCTGAGTTTCACCATCTGCAAGTTGCATGGTGCCTTTTTGCAAATGCTGTGCAGTTAAAAATTCATCAGAAACTTTAAATTCTTGGTCAATCAGCGCATTTCCAATTGCAAAAAGATCAACAGTTGCCATATTCTAAGATCACATTAAAAAATGAAAGTCGTAAGTTTACACCATCACTCGGAATTGCTGTAGTTTGCTGAGCTTTTTTCAAAGAAAATTTATATAATACAATTCATTCTGGATTATCTTTGGTCGAGTTTCCGAACTATTTTTATGCAATGAGTTGTACAGCCATTGATTTGAGAGTCTTGTTTTATTTATAAGGTAAGAGGCTTTGCATCAAGTTCTGCAAGCGTATCTCCTCACCACAATTTCAAATAGTGTGCATATATGGAAATTAAGATTGTAACTGCTAAAGAACTACCGGATCAGATTGAAAAACTGGCCATACTCGCGCGTAAGGAAGGTTACGAATTAATTGACAAGTTGATTGAAGAATACCGTACGGGGAAAAACTGCTTTAGCCATGCCAACGAGTTTTTGGTGGGTGCTTATGACGGTGACAGACTGATTGCCTGTGGGGGCCTCAATCAGCAATGGGGTGACAATGGTGTTGAGGAGCGCATTGGCCGTGTGCGCCGTTTCTATGTACATCCAAAATATCGCCAGCATGGGGTAGGCAAACAGCTTCTTGCTTATCTGGAAAAGCTGGCGCGTCCGCATTATTCAGCACTTTGCTTGCATACCGATATTAAACAGGCTGCGAGCTTTTATCAGAAACAGAACTATGTTTTTGTAGAAAGTCATCCAAACTATAATTACTTCAAATACCTGATCTAGAACTTCGATCAGTATCCTCAGATGATTTAAAAGTCTGATTCAAGTGAATTTGATGATTTATCATTTTAAATAATCAAGTTTACTGAATTCGATCAAAATCATTGGATTTCTCAGTGAATAATTTAAACAACTACAGCTATAATGCGATCAGTTATTTTTAATTTAAATATTAGGAGATCGCATGACTGTAGATGTCACTGAAACCATTTCTCAAACTGTACATCCTGCGTTTCAGTTGGTACGTCAACAACATGTTGAAGCTTTAGACATTGCTGTGTCTGAATATAAGCATAAAGTGACTGGCGCCACCCATTATCATTTGGCGACCAATCATGATGAAAATGTCTTTCTGGTGGCTTTTCGCACCCAGCCCATGGATTCCAAGGGAGAAGCGCATATTCTGGAGCATACTGCATTATGTGGCTCAGAAAAATTCCCGGTGCGCGATCCATTTTTCCTGATGATTCGCCGTTCACTGAATACGTTCATGAACGCATTTACGGCAGCGGACTGGACCGCTTATCCGTTTGCAACCCAGAACAGCAAAGATTTCCAGAACCTGCTGGAAGTGTATATGGATGCAGCGTTTGCTGCGAACCTGAATCCGCTGGATTTTGCTCAGGAAGGGATTCGTATCGAGTTTGAAAATGGCGAACCGGTCTATAAAGGTGTGGTTTTTAATGAAATGAAAGGGGCGATGAGCTCGCCTTCAGATCAGCTTTATCATACTTTGGCGCATTATTTATTCCCGGATACGACCTATCATTATAATTCGGGCGGTGATCCTAAAGATATTCCAGACCTCAGCTATGAAGAACTTGTGGATTTCTATAAATCACATTATCACCCAAGTAATGCAGTATTTATGACCTTTGGTAATAAATCAGCTTTTGAACTTCAGGAGCAGTTTGAAAATCTGGCATTGTTCAAATTTGAAAAAGGCGAAACACTGTATTCTACACCGGTAACACGTTTGACCGCGCCAATTGCCGTAACCGATACCTATGCTGTAGATGCCGAAGATCTGAAAGATAAAACCTATCATGTTTTATCCTGGTTATTGCCTGAAGCCAGTGAAATCAAATTACGTCTGGGAATGCGTCTGGTAGAAGGTATCTTGCTGGAAGATTCAGCCTCACCACTGCGTCACTATCTGGAAACCTGTGGCTATGCCCAGTCGACTGGTCCATTTTTGGGCGTAGATGATTCTAACTTTGAAATGACCTTCTATTGTGCAGTTCAAGGTTCTAACCCTGAACATGCGGAAGAGTTTAAAAATGGTGTATTCAAGATACTTGAAGAGGTAGCTTCCAAACCTGTCGATCAACAGGCTGTTGATGCAATCTTGCATCAAATCGAGCTGCATCAGCGTGAAATCAATGGGGACGGTACGCCATACGGATTAAGCCTGATTCTAAGTGGCTTGGGCAGTGCAATTCATCATCGTGATCCGGTTGAAGTCTGGGATGTAGATTCTGCTATTGCGGCGGTTAAGGACGAGCTGCAAGATCCGATGTGGCTGTCGAATCTGATTAAGGAACATTTACTGGATAATCCGCATCGTGTACAGCTCACGCTGGTTCCGGATGCAAGCAAATCGGCCAAAGAAGCAGAAGCTGAAAAAGCACGTCTGGCTGAAATTGCAAAAACACTGACCGAAGAGCAGAAAGCTGAAATTATTGCTCAGACTGAAGCATTAAAAGTGCGTCAGGATACTCCGGATGATTTGGAACTGTTACCTAAAGTTGGCCTGGAAGATGTTCCTGCCGAATTGCAGATTGTGCAGGGCCAGTTGCGTGAAATTATCTGTAACCGCGTAGATACCCCGCTTAATCTTTATCATGCGGGTACCAACGGGATTTATTATCAGCAGGTACTGGTTAAAATTCCGGATGAAGTGGTGCAATCGCCGTATTTCAACTTGCTGTCTATTTTGATGGGTGAAGTGGGTGCAGGCGAATACGACTATCTTGAATTCCAGCAACTACAAACTGCAGTAAGTGGTGGCTTGGGAATGGGGGCTTCACTACGCTCTAAAGTCGATGACAAGCACAAGATTAGTGCTTGGCTCACACTCACCACCAAATCTCTGACAACGCATCTGGATGCAATCCGTCTATTAAAGATCGGTTTCGAGCAGCTACGTTTTGACGAAAAAGCACGTATTGTTGAACTGTTGCAACAGCGTAAAACACGCTGGCAGTCACGCATTTCCGGTTCTGGTCACAGCTATGCCATGCAAGCCGCTTCGCGTCAGCACAGTGCTTTAGCTTTACGTGATTATCATAATACCGGTTTGGGGGCTTTAAACTGGCTGATCCATCTGGTGAATCAGATTGAACAAGACCCGGCTGCGTATGATGCGCTGATTGACGAGTTAAAACGTATTCATAACATCCTGCTGCAAGCACCTAAGCAGTTCCTGCTGGTATGTGAAGAGCCACATGCTGAGCGCCTGATTGAAGAAATTCAACATGTCTGGGACAAGCTGGAAGTCAATACCGCACCTGTTGAGCTGACACAGGTTGATAAAGCCAATCATGATCATGATGAAGCCTGGTTGATTCAGACCAATGTTCAGTTCTGTGCAGCAGCCTATCCTGCAGTGGAGGTATCACATCCAGATGCTGCAGCACTGATGGTGCTGGCAGGTTATTTACGTAATGGTTTCCTGCACAGCGCGATACGTGAAAAAGGTGGAGCGTATGGTGGCGGCGCCAGCTATGATGGTAATGCCTGTTCATTCCGTTTCTATAGCTACCGTGATCCACGTCTGGCAGAAACTTTTCAGGATTTTGAGGCCAGTATTCAGTGGTTGCTGAATGCTCCTCAACAACCGCATCAGTTGGAAGAAGCCATTTTGGGCCTGATTGCCAGCATGGATAAGCCGGGTTCACCAGCAGGCGAAGCGATTACCGCATGCTATGCCTATCTGCATCAGCGTACCCCGGCATTTCGCAAACAGCTACGTGAGCGTTTACTGAATGTCACGCTGGATGACCTGAAACGTGTTGCACAAACTTATTTGGTTGAGCAGCAAGCATCTAAAGCAGTGGTTGCACCTGTTGCAAAACGGGAAGCATTGGAGCAGCTGGGTTTTAGTATTCAACAAGTTCAATAAATAGAAGAATGAGGAAAAAGGATGGCGCTTAATTCAGTTAAGCGCTCAACTTTGCAGCTGGGCGTTTTGCTGGGCTGCGCGGTTGGGACGCACGCGAATGCGGAAAAT
>NZ_SMTB01000180.1:0-1734 GCF_006864105.1 Acinetobacter sp. RF14B
TAGCCCTGAACCGGTCCCGGGCTCAGAAGAAGTTTTACCTGCTGATGCTGTCTTGCTGGCCTTTGGTTTCCGTGCCAGCCCGGCAGACTGGTTTGGTGAGGTAGACATCCGGCTGGATGGTTCAGGTCGTGTACTTGCTGCTGAACATCAGCCATACAAATTCCAGACCTCAAATCCAAAAATCTTTGCCGGTGGGGATATGGTGAGGGGTTCCGACTTGGTGGTCACGGCCATTTGGGAGGGGCGTCAGGCTGCGGAAGGAATTCTGGATTATCTGGAAGTTTAATCCAGTTTAAAGTGATGAAGCTTATGAAAGAAAACCTGCTTGGGCAGGTTTTCTTGGTAATTGAAACAGTTACACCTGTAAATATTCTTTGTTAGAAAAAATGTACAGTGGTAAACCCGGTTTAAAACAAAATAAAAATATTTTAAAACTGCTCTTTTGGGCCTTTTTGCTAGTCAACTTAGCATTTTCGCCATAGGGAAATAGGGCGGCTGTTCACATACTGTTCAATACTTGACCAGGACAGGAACAATAACATGACTCAAGTGGCAACCCCTAAAGCCTATCAGCATCGTCTTCAGGCGATTGGTATTACAGTACGCAGACTGCAATTTAATCCGGGCGCTATCTCCAGATATTACTTTGCCAATTCTCCAGTCATGTCACATTTGTTGACTGCTTTATCTTCGACCTTCCCGTTAGGCGAGCAATTCTTTGTGCATAGCGTGCGCAATGTGCGTGATCAGGTGAAGGATGAAAAACTACAGGCTCAAATTGCAGCATTTATTGGTCAAGAAGCGATGCATTCCAAAGCACATAGCGAATTTAATGCAGCTTGGCGCCGTGATGACTATAATCTGGATCGCTTTCAGGCTTGGCTGGCCCGCAAGAACCATTATGTAAAAAGTCTGCCTCCCAAATATCAGCTGGCGATTACCTGTGCTTTTGAACATTTTACTGCCTTGTTGGGCGGCTATATTTTGCGCCATCCTGAGGTTCTAAGTACCTTAGATGAAGATGCGTTAAAACTCTGGGTCTGGCATGCAATTGAGGAGATTGAACATCGCGCAGTTGCTTTTGATGTTTATCAGCATGTTTATGCAGATGATCGGGTACGCCGTCAGATGATGCGCAGTGTCACCACCGGCTTTGCCAGTCTGACTTTTTATTCAGCCAGCCGTTTATTTTTGCAGGACAAGAAAAACAGTGTGTATAAAGTGGGCGGGAATCTATTTGGCCTGTATTTACTGCTGAAAATGGTGATTCAGCTTGCGCCTGAATACCTGGCCTATTATCGAAAGGATTTTCATCCTTCTGGTATCGATTACAGTCAGCAACTGGATTACTGGAAAGAGTATCTGGCAGAAAACTTCCAGTAAAACTGTTTAAAAGGAGAATTTTCCTACAAATCAAGTGGTGCGGGTGATGGCAGTCTCCAGTCAGCAAAAAGACCTCAGCTCCTATAAAAATTATAAAAAGTAACAAAACTTTAGAAAAAGATGTTTAAAATCAAATTAATTATCTAAAGATAAATAAAGAATTGAGGATAAAACATCATGCGTCTCATAAAACAATCGTTTATCGTCTTGATGCTGGCGGGTACATCAATGGAGTAAAAGAATTCTTTACTCAATATCTTTTAAGCCAAACAGCCAACTTGAAAAGTGTGTATTCAAGCAGACTCTATGAATTATTGATTCAATGGAGAAGTACAGGAAAAACTCCTATTA
>NZ_SMTB01000181.1:0-1633 GCF_006864105.1 Acinetobacter sp. RF14B
CCGGTTCAGGGCTACGACGGCCACGGCTGTCTGGCTCGCCCAGCTGCGTGGTGACAAATTTAACACCAGTCACCCGACCCTGTTCACCGACAATCTCGATAGGCTGACGGTTAAATATGAATTCCACTCCTTCTTCACGTGCATTTTTCACTTCACGACGTGAACCCGGCATATTGTCTTCATCACGGCGGTAGGCACAAACCACCGATTTGGCCCCCTGACGCACAGAAGTACGGTTACAGTCCATCGCCGTGTCACCGCCACCCAGCACAATCACCTTTTGACCTTCTAGACTGATGTATTCTGCAGCATCCTTTTCCCAGCCCTGGCAACGATTCACGTTGGCAATCAGAAAATCCAGCGCATCATACACGCCATTCAGCTCTTCACCAGCAAAGCCACCCTTCATGTAGGTATAAGTGCCCATCCCCATAAACACCGCATCATAGTCGGCAAGCAGCTGGTCAATGGTAATATCGTTCCCAATGTCGGTATTCAAACGAAATTCAACGCCCATGCCGGTGAAAATTTCACGGCGACGTTTCATGATATCTTTTTCCATTTTAAATTCTGGGATACCGAAGGTTAACAGACCGCCAATTTCAGGACGTTTGTCGAATACCACCGGTTTTACCCCATTGCGTACAAGAATATCGGCACAGCCCAGACCGGCAGGACCGGCGCCAATAATCGCCACTTTTTTATCGGTCCATTTCACCTGTGACATATCGGGACGCCAGCCCAAGGCAAAGGCGGTATCGTTAATGTATTTTTCGGCATTGCCAATCGTCACCGCACCAAAGCCATCATTTAAAGTGCATGCCCCTTCACATAAACGGTCTTGCGGACAGACACGGCCACACACTTCTGGCAAGGTGTTGGTCTGATGGCATAATTCTGCTGCCTGAAAAATACGCCCTTCTGCAATCAGCTTTAACCAGTTGGGAATATAGTTATGTACCGGACATTTCCATTCACAATATGGATTACCACAGCCCAAGCAACGGTGGGTCTGGTTGGCTGCAATTTCCGCAGTAAACGGTTTATAAATTTCCACAAACTCTGCTTTGCGGACAGTGAGATCTTTTTTCTCTGGATCTTGGCGTGCGACATCCAGGAATTGAAAGTCATTGTTTAGGCGTTCTGCCATGTCTCTCTCCGTGGCGAGGTGTGGCGGTTTATGTCTTTCCGTCCTACCTGCCTATCAATCTGTTCGTCGTGGAATTATTGTGGATCAGCTTTGGTGGTTTTCAACAGGGTTTGTAAATTAGCCGCTTTGGGTTTTACCAACCAGAATTTACGGCTGTAATAATCAAACTCATGACGAATCTTGTAGCCCCAGGCACTGCCTGTCTCTTCAATATATTCATCTAAAATACGCAGCAAGAATTCCTGATGTTCTTCCATCGCTTCTGTGGAAATACGGTTTAATTCGATTAACTCGTGGTTGTAATGGTCAACAAAGTCGTTATCCAGATCCAGTACATAAGCAAAACCACCGGTCATGCCTGGCCGAATGTCTGGAACATTATGAGCCGACCTTCCTTGAGTATTATCGGAATGGCTTAAACCAGAAAATGGGCCTGCCTCGTTTTCATAAAGACAGCTTTGACTGTGCCATGGCATTTTTACG
>NZ_SMTB01000182.1:0-1622 GCF_006864105.1 Acinetobacter sp. RF14B
TCGCCAGATTACGCTGCGTCGCTTTGGCGGCCCACATCTGCTGGTTCATGGCAGGCGCCACCCAAACAGGGGCATTCGTTGCCAGATATAAGGTACTCAACAGGTCATCAGCCAGACCTGCAGCGAATTTTGCCAGAGTGTCGCAACTGGCCGGTGCAACCAGTAACAGGTCAGCCCAGCGGGCCAGCTCGATATGCCCCATGCCTGCTTCGGCTTCAGGATCCAGCAGTTCAGTATGCACAGGATTGCCCGACAACGCCTGAAAAGTTAAAGGTGTAATAAAAGCTTGTGCCCCCCGGGTCATGACAACCCGCACATTAAAACCGGCATCTTTCAGACGGCGAACCAGAATGGCACTTTTATAGGCAGCAATACCGCCAGTGACTGCTAAAATGATATTTTTATGAGAAATTACACTTAGATCAAAGCTCACGAACAGCTTTCCTTTCTGTTGCAGTGGGGCTCACAATAGCATTAAATAATCACATTCCCAAGAGATGCGCTTGGGGGAAAACCAATAATTCATAATAAATAAGTCTAATCATCATGCAATTTTCTATAAAAAACTGGCCAGAACAGGAACGGCCACGCGAACGTTTAATTCAATATGGGGCAGAAAGTTTATCCGATGCCGAACTGCTGGCTATTTTTCTCCGTTCAGGTTCACAGCAGCATTCAGCGGTCGAACTGGCACGTGTATTGATTCAGCATTTCGGGCATTTAACCGCCCTGCTGGATGCCCCTTTACAGGAGGTCAGCCAGTTTCATGGAATAGGTATCAGCAAATACACCCAACTAATAGCGGTCAAGGAATTGGGACGGCGTTATATTGCTGAGCATCTTAAACAGGATGCACTCGAACTCAGCAACTCCAAACGGCTAAGAGATTATTTACGTTTTGAATTGCTGGGAGAAAGCCAGGAGGTATTTGCCGTGCTGTGTCTGGATGCCGGCTTGAGAAAAATCAGTTTTAAAAAACTGTTTTATGGCTCCATTAATGCATGTGATATTTCCATTAATCAACTGCTACGCTATGCCATTACCCAGCAGGCAACCTCAATTGTTATTGCTCATAATCATCCCTTGGGCAGAGCCTATCCGTCTCAGGCAGATCTCGACTTAACCCGACAGATTCAGCAGGCCTGTCAACTGGTTGACATTCATTTGATTGATCATTGTATTATTGCACTCGAGGGCTGTTTCTCCTTTGCTGAGCAGCACCTCATCAAACCTGAAAGAACACCCTGAATAGCACTTGACAAAGCAGGCACAAGTTCCGAAGATCATGAAAAAAACTGTGATGATTCCAATAAATGATCGTACGTGACCAGCCCAGCCTGTTTAAACTGCTATTTTCCTGGCGGGGGACAATTTTACCGAAGGTTCTGCCCCCTTTAGGTGTGGTCATGCTGATCTCGGCCATTGTCGGCGGATTGGCGCATATTGGTTATCTTAATTTTCCAGAATTACCGCTGAGCGGCTTTACCGTGATCGGGGTCGTGCTCTCTATTTTTCTTGGTTTCAAAAACTCGGCCTGTTATGACCGCTGGTGGGAAGCACGCAAACTCTGGGGCATTCTGATTGCCAACGCTCGGCACTTTGACCGCGACTGCCGAATGCTG
>NZ_SMTB01000183.1:0-1490 GCF_006864105.1 Acinetobacter sp. RF14B
AGGCAAACGTCCACAGCATGCACGTCCGCAAACTGAGCGTCCTCAGGGCAAGAAACCGCAAGCGGCTAAACCGCAAGAGCAAAAGATCGGTGGTTTGGGTGCGCTGTTATTACAAGCCGGAATTAAAGGTTCGAAGTAAGCTTTAAGTTTGACCAAAAAACCTCCCCATCGGGAGGTTTTTTTATTGGAACATTGTTATGAATTAACCATCGGTACAATCCAGCTGGTAATAATCAATAAAATACCGAGATGGCCCAGCTTTCGGGTCACATAGACCAGCTTGGATGGCGGCTGTTCCAGCTGTTTGGCATACTCTTCCATGCTAATGCTTTGTTTACCGCGACTGGTAAATAAAAATACGCCCAGATCAATACAGATCAGAATCGTACCAATATCAGCCACCAGTTCCATCAGCTCAAATTGCTGGGTGTATAACGACATGCTAACGCTATAAATCAGATAAAGACCAAAAGCCAAACAGGCATATTGCAGGACCACTAAAAACTTCTGCATAAATCTCAACAGTTCAAAAAATTAAAGTAATTATACAAATAATTTGGGCAGACCGTGACCATTACAAGTTTTGGATTACAGCGGTAAAATTCTGCTTTTCCACCAGTTCCAGAAATTCATCTCCAAGTCGCTGACTTTCAACAATACATTGTTTCCACAGCTGAATCCGCTGGGCTTGGTCCAAACCTTTTAAGCTGAAATCTTTACGATCTGGCAGACGGCCGAGTGGTAAACTTTGCAGATATTCCTGAGAGGGTGAAATCAGCAAGGTACGGGCCTGATTTTCCGGATGTGCAGTACGTTTAAACAGTTTATCGAACCAGCCCGGCGTAATACTGTCGGTAAAATGTGGATACAGCACAATCCCCTTGCTTTGGAAAGGCAGGTCAATGTGATAATCAATCAGGCCACCATCGCGATAATAGCCTTGCGGTGCATCCGGAATATTATTCACCGCTGCCATCACCCCCGGAATGGAGGCAGATGCCATCAGCCAGGGCAATACACTCTGTTCAGTCAGCGTATGATAGTGGGTGGTAAATCCATCATCGGCAATTTTAAACTGTTCTCCAAGATTTGGCTGGCTAATCACACGTTGCATAAAATGACGGCTATGCCTGCGTGCGACCGCCGTTGTGCCAACAATTCCAGCCACAGAAGCCAGCAGGGGCAAGGCTTTGTCACTCTGGAAAATGTGCTGGGCTTTAATCGACAAGACAGTCAGGTGATAGTCCGGATGATTGACCAGATCGGCTTCTTTGCCTTGGACCAGCTCTAGCAGCATGCCACGACAAATGTCACTGATCTCCTGACGGGTCATTTTCTTGTGAAAAGAGAGATGGGTATAGAGTTCTGCAAGACGCTCAGTGCCTGCTTTGGCTCCCCAGGCAGCTACACTGGCAAAACGCCAGCTGCCAATGGATGAACCGACCAAGGTTCTACGCTGTGGCGCCCGTGAAAAAAACTCACCAAAAATT
>NZ_SMTB01000184.1:0-1477 GCF_006864105.1 Acinetobacter sp. RF14B
ATGGCGGGTGAAATGCTGGGAACCTTATTCATTACCGATGATGACCGTATTACGGCGCGTCAGCAATGGCTGGCTGCACATTTACAAACCGCTGGCCGTCTGGTGATTGACGATGGTGCGGTAAAAGCCATCAAGGAAAATCACCGCAGCTTGTTGCCCGTGGGCGTGAAAGCAGTAGAAGGTCATTTTGATCGTGGCGATGTGGTGGAATGTGTGGATTGGCAAGGCCATCGTATTGCAGTAGGACGGGTCAACTTTAGTTCACGTTCGGCTGAAGTTGTTAAAGGTTTGGCCTCAGATAAAGTGCACCAGGTTTTGGGTGAAGCACGTTCACTGGAAATGATTCATCGCAATCATATGGCCATCTATTAAAACAGGCTTAGAATCTAGATTTAAAAAAATCCCGCTTTCGAGCGGGATTTTCTATGAAATAAATTTTCTTTTTTGGCAGGACCAAGCTGAGATAGTTTTTAACTTTTCTAACTCTCTCCTGAAATAAGGGGAATTTCAATTATTTCAGCTGAATAGTACCATTAGCACTGACTGTCAGTTGTGATTCACCTGCCGCCATCTGCTGTTCTGTAATGGCATCGGCTGGGGCAGCGGCCTTCATCATGGCTATACGAGGCATAGGTTGCGGCGTATAGTTGTTGGTGTTCAGATTTAAATTAACCAGCTGATAACCCGGCTTGTTCCAGGCCTGTGTGAGGGCTTGGGCACGCTGCTGAAAGTTTTTGGTGGCTTCGACCATCAATTCATTTTCTACCTTTTTGCGTTTTGCATCCGACACGGTGAAGTTAATGGATTCGGTCTGGAAGTTTTGCTGCAACTCTGCGATCAGCTGAGAAGTGGCTTTAAAATCAGTGGACTCTAGACGCACTTGAGCACGGCCACGCCATTCTTTAAGTTTACGGTTGTCATTATCATAAATTGGATAAGTGCTTTGGGCGCCAGTCTCAATTTTAACAGTTGGATATTTGCGTGCTGTTACCATCGCCTGATTCATCAACTGATTAATCTGGCTAGCAAGTTGGGCAGGTTGTTTATGGGATTTTTCAAGATACAAAACAGCATGCATTTCATCATTGGAAATATCACGTCTGGCATCTGCGGATAGATTAATTACATTATAATTCAATGACTCATTGGGAGCTGCAAAAGCCGTGGTTGCTAAGGTGCCTGCAAGGATAATGCTGGATAATGCTAAAAGACGCATATTGTGGTCCTGTTTTTCTTAAAGAAGCCATCTGGGCTGTTATAAAAATATTAAATCCTGACTATGGTTTTTTTGCAAAATATTTGTGGTAAGAGTGTTAAATTATTGCTCTATATTTAACCTCAATTCTTGAAACTTAGATTAGCATTTGAAGTGCAACACCATGTTGTTGCCATAATACCTGACTCGGACTTTTAAAGCCGAGTCTTTTTCTTGGACGATGATTCAAGCGTTGAGTAATTTCTGCAATATATGCATCCG
>NZ_SMTB01000185.1:0-1464 GCF_006864105.1 Acinetobacter sp. RF14B
AGCTGCAAGATGAGCTGGACCAAATCCGTACTGAGCTGCCGAGTGGTTATCTGCTGGAGGTAGGGGGGACTGTGGAAGAGTCTGCCCGTGGCCAGCGTTCGGTCAATGCCGGTATGCCGTTATTTTTAGCTGTGGTTATGACCCTGCTGATGATTCAGCTCAAGAGTATTTCCCGGGCCGTGATTGTGTTTTTAACCGCACCACTGGGGCTGATTGGTGTGGTCTTATTCCTGTTAATTTTCAATAAACCTTTCGGCTTTGTTGCCATGCTCGGCACGATCGCGCTGTCGGGCATGATCATGCGGAACTCACTCATCCTGATTGACCAGATTGAACAGGATATTCGGGCCGGGGAATCGCAGTGGGATGCCATTATCAATGCCACGGTGCGCCGTTGCCGGCCTATTGTGCTGACTGCTTTGGCTGCAGTTCTCGCCATGATTCCCTTATCCCGGAGTATCTTTTTTGGACCGATGGCCGTTGCCATCATGGGAGGATTGATTGTAGCGACTTTATTGACGCTCTTTTTCCTGCCTGCCTTATATGCGCAGTGGTTTAAAGTAAGAAAAAGTGTAGATTCTGTTTAAATTTGTCATAATTTTAGGTGCGAAATATTGAAAATTTCAATATAGTAGGGTCTGCTATTTTTAATAATTCGAACAAGATACGCTGCTGTAAATTTGGCGCTGTGCTGAACAGCACACTAAGGTTGAAAAACATGAATTCAGACACTCTTACCAAGATGCGACGTTCCCTGGGGATGGCTTATGTGTTCATGTTTTTAGCCTTGTTTACGGTGGTCAGTGGTTTATTGGCCTACTGGCTGGCACGTAAAGTCAGCCAGCTGGATTATGCCGAAGTTTGGTTACAGGCACAGGCTTTGTGGATCATGCGCAATATCGTGATTTATCTCGTTCTGGCAGCCTTTGCAGCACTGTGGTTTATTCCTCTGTTTTTCTTTGCCTGGGACAGTCAGCTTTGGGTAAAAGCCTGTACGGTAACCGGTGTCATCTTCAGCTTTATTGCCTTTATTTTCCTGATCAATGCTTGGTTTAAAGGCATTCATAAATTTACGCAAAGCAAAGCTGTTTTCTAAAATCTACATTTTTTTCAGTATTCCCCTTGTAAAACTTGGTTTGACCCCAATTTCAGACCACAGTTGAGTATGAAATAAATTCCGTGAGGAGCATCGCCAGACATGGCTAAACGTGATTATTATGAGGTTTTGGGTATCGCTAAAACCGCTAGTGATGATGAAATTAAAAAAGCCTACCGTAAGTTGGCGATGAAATATCATCCAGACCGTAACCCGGACAACCCTGAAGCTGAAGAGAAGTTTAAAGAAGCTGCGGAAGCCTATGAAGTGCTGTCCGACAGTGAAAAACGCAGCATGTATGACCGCATGGGCCATCAGGCCTTTGAAGGTGGTATGGGGGGCGGCGCAGGCGGCTTTGGCGGATTCAG
>NZ_SMTB01000186.1:0-1461 GCF_006864105.1 Acinetobacter sp. RF14B
CTGTAAAATATTTCGTTAATGCAATCAATTCATCCGTTGAAGGGAGTCGATCTCTTTTTTGACTTGAGGAAATTTGACGTGTTTTTCTTAACTGAGCGGTAGCCTTATCAAAGCCATTTAAATCAATGATCGTTCAATTGCGGATCTTTAAATAAAGTCCACCATTGATCCGCCAGAATGTCGGCATGGATGTGCTGGCTTAAGGCCTTACTGTTTTGAAAGCCGTTCGGCAATTCAACGGCAGGTTGCTTATACGGTGTTTTCACTACTGCGGCACAGCCGACCAGTGAACTTCCTAGAATCAGGGCACTGGCCAGTTTGGTAAGAGTCAGGTGCATATCAGATTCCTTATTCTCGAGAAAGTGCATCGACCGGATTAAGACGGGCCGCATTACGTGCCGGAATAAAGCCGAACACAATACCAATCAGGCTGGAGCAGACAAAGGCGGCGACAATCGAGGTGGTCGAATAAGCCATCTGGAAAGTATCTCCGGCAAAATGGGTAATCAGTTGACCGATTCCCAGCGATAAAAGTACCCCCAAAATTCCGCCCAGAATACAGACCAAGACGGCTTCAATCAGGAACTGCTGCAAAATATCACTTTGACGTGCTCCGACGGCCATACGGACCCCAATTTCCTGAGTCCGTTCGGTGACTGAAACCAGCATGATGTTCATGACCCCAATTCCACCTACTACCAGTGAAATTACGGCAATTGCTGAGATTAGCAAGGTCATGGTCTGCGTGGTTTGCTGAATGGTTTCGCGGATACTGTCCGCATTTTGGGTAAATACATCCTGCGCACCATGACGTTGAACCAGCAGGCTCAGGATGGCGTTTTCAGCAGCTGCGCTCGGATATTCATCCTTAATCCGTACAATAATTTGACGTACATTGGACTGACCGAGCATACGGCTCATGACGGTGGAGTAAGGCAGGTAGACATTTAGTGTGTCATTATTGCCCATCATGCCTTTTTGCGCATCAATTACGCCAATGATCCGGCTGGGTACGCTGCCCAAGAGCAGCACCTGACCAATCGGGTTACTTCCATCTTTAAAGAAGGTATTTTGAGTATTGGTATCAATTACCACGTCCTGGGCCTGCTCGACCACACTTTCATGATCAAAAGGCTGACCAGATTTAAAGCTCATCCCGCGTACATAGAAGAAGTCTTCGCCCACACCATTCACAGTGATCGAGGCTTCAGTTTCTTTATAACGTGCGGTCACATTGCTGTTGACGGAGGGGCTGACGCCATCCACATAGGGCTGCTCTGCCAAAGCGTCTGCATCCGCCGGAATCAAGGTTTTGACTTGGGATGATCTGGAATTGTCTCCAAAGCCTCGCCCCTGAAATACGGTAATGGTATTGGTTCCCAGGCTGCTGATATTTTCCAGAATCTGTTTCTGTGAACCGTTCCCGAGCGCGACGACCGAGACAACCGAGGCAATTCCGAT
>NZ_SMTB01000187.1:0-1418 GCF_006864105.1 Acinetobacter sp. RF14B
CATCCACCACAATCACATCATAAGGCAAAGGCTGTCTGGCATGAAAACGCGGCTGGCCCTGATGTCCAAGCCCGAGCAGGCGGTGCAAGGTAACAGGTTGTTCCTGTTTCAATGCTGCCAGATCAAATTGCTTTAGGGCTTCACTCTGTAGGGCGTTTTGCAAGGCTTCCTTCATACGCTGTGCTGCTTTTCCAGTCGGAGCCGCCATGGCAATCCGGATATCTGGAAGAGTTTCGTGCAAGACCGCAATAATATGCGCCAAAGTATAAGTTTTTCCGGTTCCCGGCCCCCCGGTGATAATGCTCAGCGCCTGCTGAGCCACCATTTCTAGAGCTTTTTGTTGCTGGGGATCCGTTAAGAGCTTACGCTCACACGCAGTTAAGGCCAGTGCCGGAACAGCCTGCAGCTTGATTCTGGCAATATGAGCAGCGACAGACTGCTCCAGCTGCCAGTAACGGTACAGATACAACGACTGGTTTTCAAAAACAAAAGGCGCAGCGCCTGTAGCAGAGGATTCACACTGCCAGACCAGATGCTGTAAGGACGCTACCTGCTCAATGCTCGCTGGTATACAGCTGTTCCCTTCCTGCATGGCATCCAGCACCTGTTGAATGAGCTGTTTCGCAGTTTCTTCCAGTGGTGCCGGGCTAAAAGGGGGCTGACATAGATAGTCAATCCATCCCCTCAAAGAAGAGACTGGCTGCGACACGTGAATCTGCTCATTTTCCACACAGTTATCCTCAAAGTTATCCACAGGCCAATTTTCTGTTTAGGCTGTATAAATTTTCCAAAATCTCTACCTTAAGCCCGTTTTTGCTGTTCAAAGTAACCCAGAATTTGATCCAGTTTTAACAGGAATTCTATGTCCGGCTGCCAATGATAAGCTCCCTGTCCGGCCTGACCATTCATTCCTCGCAGATACAGATAAGTCGCTCCGCCGAGATGCTGCTGTATAGCATAATCCTGCATATTGGCTGACAGATAACGATGCAACGCCACCAGATATAAAGCGGCCTGCAACCAGTAACTGGACTGGCTCATATTCTGCTGAATGGCTTCTGCCGCGTAATGTTGCTGGTCTGGCCCCAGAAAGTTACTTTTATAGTCCGCAATATGATAACGCTGGCCATCAAAATACACCAAGTCAATTGAGCCGGTCAGATAGCGGGCCGATTTGGCCTCATTGAACTCGCTCATGACAATGCCCTGTTCGGCAAACAGCTGATGAATCTGGCGGATTTGCAAGGGTGCATCGGTCAAGGAAAGATAAAATGGAAATTCTGACAAATACGCCTTTGCCTGCAACTGCTCCAAGGCAAAATCAGCCTGTAGGGGGGTCGACAGGATTTCCTTAACCCAACCATGCATCAGATTCAGTACCATATCTTCCAGAACTTCCTCCATCAAGGCATGAAAGG
>NZ_SMTB01000188.1:0-1287 GCF_006864105.1 Acinetobacter sp. RF14B
AAATCAATCTCAAAGTAGAGCAGACACCTCTAGAAAAACAAATCTTGCGGAAGGTGACATTACACGAGAGCGAAGACAAGAAAACCTTATATATCATGGCGAAGAACAGCAAAAAAGCGGACGCTTATGTGCGTTAATCCAGCAAAGCCACTGGCAGGTGACAGCAGTTAAGGATGCTGATGAGCGGCAGGCCAATCAGCTGGTATTACAACGTCGCAATATTCCCGTCGTGCCTGAATATCAACCTATATTGCATCGACCCCAAGCCTATCCGCAACGGGCAAAAGTCGTCGGGCCAGCAGGGGAGGAAATTCATGTCGACAAATGGGGGCGAATCAAAATCCGTTTTCTATTTACCCGTTCGGATGACCATGTTCATGACAGTGGCGCAGGTAGTAATGACAGCGATACTGATTCAGCTTGGGTGGATGTTCTGACCCCGTGGGCCGGTGAAGGTTATGGGGTCCGTTTCTTGCCACGTATTGGTGAAATTGTGGTGATTGATTTTTTTGATGGCAATATTGACCGGCCTTTTGTGGTAGGCCGGATTCATGAAGGTCAACGTTCACCGACCAGGTTTGATCAGAAAGGACAGCTACCAGAGACTAAAAAACTCAGTGGTATTCGTTCGCAAGAAGTGCAGGGACAAGGTTTTAACCAGCTGCGTTTTGATGATACCACCGGGCAGATCAGCGCACAGTTGCATAGCAGTCATGCGGCCAGTCAGCTCAATCTGGGTAATTTGAGTCATCCGAAACAACAGGCTGAAAGTGAAGGACGGGGTGAAGGCTTTGAATTGCGTACTGACCAATGGGGCGCAATTCGTGCCGGTGAAGGTTTATTGATCTCGACTCATAAACAGCAAGCTGCAGATGGCTCACACATGAATGCTGAACCGGCAAAAAACCAGCTGGAATCAGGTCTGCAGGCGAGTCAAGCTCTAAGTGAGGTGGCTAAAAATCAGCAAACTGATCCGCTTGAAATCTTTGAGAATTTAAAAAGCTTTATTGAACAAATTGAACAAAAGGATCAAGACAAAGCAGCTGCCTTTAAACAGGCGATTATGATTCTGTCAGCCCCACAATCCATTGCGCTGAGTGCCCAGCAGGATATTCATTTATCTGCAGATGGCCAGATCAGCCATCAGGCAGCCGACAGTATTAGGGCGTGTCCTCATTTGGCTTTACACCAAATAAACATGCAAGCAATGTAAATCATAGACTGATAATTTCGTGCAAGCTTATCAAATCGGGTAGCAATAGCACGGAAATGTTTTAATCTCGCAAA
>NZ_SMTB01000189.1:0-1269 GCF_006864105.1 Acinetobacter sp. RF14B
CATTGCTGTCCCACAATTTTTCACAAGAGGAAGCTCATTTGAGCTTCCTCTTGTTTTATGGGTATTTTATCGGGTGAAAATAAAGCTTTTAAAGTTCTTCTTTCAAACAAATTCACTTGAATTATTCTGAGTAAACGTTGAACTGTCCAACCTGTTTTTCCTAAATGTTGAGCGAAACTCACCAATAAATAGGCGATCATCGCAATCCAGATTTGTGTCTGAATTGCGTTCCTGCTGCGGCCTAGAAACGCTTTTAATTTGAGATTCTGCTTAATCGCCTTAAAGAACAGCTCAACTTTCCAACGATCTTTATAAATCGCCGCAATGGTGGAGGCGGCTAGATGAAAGTTATTGCTGAGAAAGTTAAAGTGCTTGCCACTTTGCTGATCTCTATATTCAATTCTTCTTAACACTGGGGCTTTTCTTTTTAGGGCATGTGCGCTATTCAGCTGAATGGTTTCATCTTTTAGAATACCTTTGGATTCAAGCACTGGATGTTGCTGGATCACCTGATACACAGATTTAGGCCTAAAACGTGTGACAAATCCAATGTTTTGAGCAGTCAGATTTGCATACCATTGGTAATCGACATAGCCTTTATCAAAAACTACAATGCTGCCAGCAGGAAACTGGAATTTGCGGCCTTGTACCATGTCATTTTCTTTGCCATTTTCAACTGCAACAAACTCAGGAATATCATTGCTGTGATTCAATCCTATGCTGAGTTTCATGCTGGCTTTTGAGTCGTGAACTTTGGCCCATTCACATAAGGAAAGCGACAGGTCAATATGACTGGCATCCAAGGAATACAAGGGATTCTTAAAGCGAAATTTATGAGCTACTTTTGAGTGTTCATAGTATTTAAGCAACTTGTAAAATAGCTGTTGATACAAGGCAGCAGGCTGCTGCTCATTGATTCGTGCCAGCGTGCTTCGGGGAATAGACTTTGCTCCGAGATGACTTAGCTTTTCCTGTTGGCACTCCAAATTGGATTGAATATCTCTCAGACTTTGCCTACAAGAGAATTGAGACATCAATATGGCAATAAACTGATCCCACCGGGAAGCCGCTCTAAATTTCTGTCCAACATGGTGTACTTTAGCAAGTTGTTCAAAATCCTGTCGCACAACAGGTTTAATTAGCTCATGAAATACGGTATTCTGATGTGACAAAACCTGAATCCTAGTCGTTAAAGTGTTTGTTTGCACTCATATTTTAACTGTTAGGACTCAGGTTTTTTTATTTAAAGCAAACTATGGGACAGCAGTG
>NZ_SMTB01000018.1:0-35247 GCF_006864105.1 Acinetobacter sp. RF14B
CCGGCGTAGAACCTGAACCTAGGCTCGCGGTCAGCGTTTCATCCCAATGTCCAACTGCTGGTAACGGCGCAGGCTCATGACGCAGCTTGTCAAACAGCACGATCATCAGCAAGATCACTGGCATCATCACAGGTGCAGTAAACTCATTCAGGTTGGTCGACAAGGCATATTTATAGAACAACCAGATCAGCACAAAGATCATCACATAAGGAATGATCGCAACAAAGGCACGAGCTGATTGTGGTGCAGCTATGCTTGGTGCAGCAATCCTAAACTTATGCTCGGCAAAGAACAGTGAAATGACTAAAAATAAAGTTGAAGTCAGCAGGAAAACATACAGACCATAGTGATACAGCAGATCGGTCGTGACTTCTTTATTTAAGGAGGCCACCACAACAATCAGCAGACATGGACGCAAAACCACACCCAACGAGCCAGACATCGCCGTAGCTGCCAAGGCAAACTGACGACGCCCTCCGGCATTCCAGACTTCCTTATAAATAATGGCACCTGCTGCAATCACGAAAATTCCTGAAGCACCGGTATAGGCTGTCGGCAAGGCTGCTGCAAGCAGTATCAGCCAGGTCAGGGTTTCTGGTGCCAGATTCCATGGACGCAGAATATTCAAAAACATGTCGACCACACGGGTCTGTTTTAACAGCATCCCTGCCCAGATAAACAGGGCCAGATTCAGGAAAATACTGGAGAACTCAACCAATTGACCGAGGTAAATCCCCTGTCCCATTGGATAATCCATAAAGAAGGTAAAGTTGATCCCGGTTGTAATCGCCATATAGGCATACAGAGGAACACTTAAAAATGCCAGTCCCAGACTACCCCCTTCACGTATAGGCTGAGGAAGCCGGATGACCTGAAACAAACTGACGAGGGTCAAAGTTCCGAATAAAATCATCCATAACCAGTAGATATACTTCATCTCCCCCATCGGGACACCAGAATTCAGTACGGATTGATATTGGCTATAAGATGAAAAGGCCAGGAACGCATTGGCAATCAGCATGGCCAGGGTATATACCCGGAAATCAATTTTAGTGGCGGGGCTACGCAGACCAATGTGGTGGGTTTTTAAAGTTGCGCTAATCGCAGCAAATACCACCATGATCACCAGCAATAACGCCCGGTTTTCAGTTCCGAACTTAAACAGTCCAAAGAACGTGGTTTCAAAAGTACGATAGGCCCGAATACTAGGATAAGCCTGCATATGTGCAATGGCCTTGTCATAGAATCCATAGGACTCCTCACAAACCTGCTGGGCCTGCATAACGGCAGCACGGACATCCGCTTCAGAACGAACGCCAAAGAAATCGGCATACTCATCCGCAGCATCCGTTTTCATTTGCTCCTGAACGCGCTGATCGACATTAATATTGCGCTCACATTGGGGTGCAGTAGGCTCTGCCCGTAAAAATGAATATTGCATCCCGGTTGCCGGATCACCATACAGGCGTTCACCCATACGTAATAGCTGACCGTGAATCATTTCACCTGTCCCAATAATCAGGGTAAGCAAAAGCAAGATGAGCACCACAAAGGTCGAGATCCATTCGGTCCAGATATAACGCAACAGACCCAGACCTGATCTGTTTTGATTATCGTTTTGCATGTACATTCCTATTTTTTTTGTTTTAGCGACCCTTTGGTTCAGGACGCCAATCTTCCTGTATGCTCCGACACGTCCTGTTCGGAGCTAAGTTTCTTTATTATCTTTTTCGACTCTGCATGAATATTGTCAAAATAAGAATGACAATTTGTATTTTCTTTTTCGTTTTTTATGCCAACTATTTAACTTTCGCGAAAATAGCTGCCTAGTATATACAGCAAGGCGATTACTACTCCCCAGATGACACCCAACAAATGCGCTTCTACCAGTACCGGACTACCAATTAATTGTGCAGTGCCAATATTACCTATAGTATTTTCCCAGATCAGCTTGCCTAAAATTAAAACCAGAACCAGCGTGGCAAAGCTTCGTTCACGCCGGTAGAGCAGATGAAGACAGGCCACTGCCACATACGCCCCATGCAATACCCCAGATAGACCGGCATACGCTTCAATATTTGGTAAAAAGAAGTAAAAGCTCAGGCTGATCAACGGCGGTAAAATCAGCAAAATCGCTGTAAAATGCCAGATAGTGACGCGGGGAAATATAAAAGGCAAGCAGATAAAGGCCAGAATATTCAACAAATAATGTACCCAGCTGACATGCACCCAATGTGCCGTCCAGAGCCGCCAGAACTCACCGAGCAAACTTTCCCGCCAGTAAATAAAGTGCTCCATAAAAATTTGCAAACATGCAGCAAGAGAGACAAAAGCCGCCAGAAAAATAATTTTTCGTCGCAGATCTTGATCGTGCATCGGCTTCTTGTCCTCCCTGTGAGCCACTAACATGAGCTATACAGCCGCTCATGCCTATTCTATTAATTACATGTCAGCATTAAACAGCTCATCCAGTTCTGAAGAGTTGGCTGTTTCATCCCAAAAGTTCTGCATACCATCATCTGCACTGCGTACACCCGTATGTTCAGTCCAGTAACGGTCTGCAATACCTTCGGTCATCATGGCTGCCATACTGTCGATGAGTTTGAACTGAGGATTAACCGGTTTCTCATCACTGCGGGCTTGGGCAAAAGTTTTTAGGGCATCCCGTACTTTAGCCTCGTCCCCGCTGGCCTGAGCTGCTACTGCATACAGAGCATGTGATAAACGTACACCTTTTTGCTCACCGATTTGTGTAGATTGTTTAAGGGTTTGGTAAGGCTCTGGCTTGCCCTCTCCCGCGCCTGGCAATAAGGTCCAGATGACGGCCCGGGTTGCATTCGGTACACCCCAGAATTTGGCATTGTCTAGGCAGGTCATGCCACGTTCGACCACAGCAGCAATATCTTTGGGTACATTGACCGCATTACCGGAATTAATATCATTGGTCATGGCTTGCAAACCGCTTAACATGCCAAGCAAATACACGGTCTGCTCAATATCACTGTTCATGCGTGCGCATTCTTCGCCCAGTCCTTTATTGTACTTTTTCTCATAACGGGTCTGGAATAACTGATAGCCTGTGTACTGACGCTGCGCTGCCAGAGCGGCCCAACGCTTTTGTTCAACGCGGGCATCTTGTGCTTCGGTGACCTGATTAGCTCTGGAAGCTCGCAAATAGCGTAATTCTGCTTCGAGTGCCTTCTTCTCGGCACAGATACCGGCTGCAGAATACATCAAGACTGCCACACGAGTAGGATCTGCTCCCATTTCCTTGGTGGACATAATGGCTGGTGTTAAAGCATTACCGGAATTACACACCATTTCAGCATCATCCATCGCCAGAATTGGCGGGACAACATGCTTTTCAGTAAAACCGAGTGCAACATTGGCACCGGTCTTGGTGACTTGAGAACATCCTGTTAAAACTGTTGTTGTTATTGCAATGGTCGCCATACCTTGGCATATTTTTCGGACGCTCGACATTTTCCTGTCCTCTATAATTGTGATGATGTCCATATGCTGCTAAACATAGCAGAAGCTTTTTAGGAATAAAAGAGTATTTACTCTAATCTAAAACAATCACTTTGCCATGAATTTAGTCCAGTGCAATTGACTCGAATAGAAAAATACCCAAATTTTGGGCAAAAAAAAGTAGCATTGCGACGGTTCAGCACATGCCACTTATTAACTGGGAAAGCACTTAAATAGGCTTTATTAGGGTTTAGGTGAAAATTTTTCCTTCAATATTGTTCCAAGTCTTCCAATGACCAAGGCTAAAACAATTGCTGCGATCAGAAACATCCACACTGGAAATTCCATCATGATCTCCTCTGCTTGCGTTGGTGACTTCAATGTACCTGCTTATCAAAAAACCAGCAGGAAAATTGTCAGACAATTCACTCTTTCCCTCAATAAACAACGAATCCTGTCTAACAAAAAGAGAGTGTTTAGAAATATATATTTGTTTTAAATAGGTTTATAGAAAATAAAGCTGCGCTAGTTGTCTAACAATTACAGCATTTTTGTAAGAACTTTTAAAGATTTCCACTGTTTTAGCGGCAATTGATCACACCAGATCAGCAAAGGGCGCGCCTTGGCATGCTGGAAATACACCACGATATAGGCCTGATGATCAATCACATGACTAATCGTCACACGATAGGTCTTTTTTACCGTGCTGAGTGACCATTCTCGCCCATCCAGGTATTCCAACTGTTCAACCTGCGGAGTTTTACGGTAAAACAGCTGATAAATGAAGACACCTACAATACCACATACACCCCATAGAAACAGAGGTAATAACTGGTAAAGCAGGAACATCAATACAGCAAAAATAAATAGCTGAAACGTCAGGGCACATTTACTGCGTTTCAGCCTGAAACAACGATTATCCATGAACGTAGAATTTAAGTTTCAGGATAAAGGCTTTCAATTCAGGGCGTGGCGGTTCCGACACTTCCATAAACCAGTCCAGCAGATCCGGATCTTCCTGAGCAACCAGCTCAGCAAACATTTCTTTTTCAAAAGGTTCAGCGCTGAGATAGTAGTTTTTTACGTAGGGATCAAAATACACATCCAGCTCTTTTAAGCCACGACGTGCACGATAAATCACTTTGCGTTCTTCTAAGCTTATTTCATCAGTCATCGAGTTCCCCCAACCGGTTTCAAACCCGAATAGTTTACCTGATGCAATCACTGAATTTCGAGGAATTTCATATAAATGACCAAAAGCATCAGGATATATCGGGGATTTGAGTCTTTTGCTCATTGCTGCCTATACCGGCTTGTCCTAATTTAGAGAAAAATACACAAAATCAGGAAAAATAAAATGCAATCCACTGCGATCCGACCGCTTGCTGGCATGTTACCACGCCAATTATTCACTGCTGAACATGAGGCTTTTCGTGAGACGGTACGCAAATTCTATACACAGGAAGTCATTCCTTATACAGAAAAATATGAGCAGCAACAGCATGTTGACCGTGAGCTTTGGCTCAAGGCAGGTGCATTAGGCCTGCTCTGCTCGACCATGCCGGAAGAATATGGAGGTTCCGGTGTAGATCGTCTCTATAGCATGATCCTAATTGAAGAACAGGCCTATGCCGGTGATTCAGCCACCGGTTTTTCCCTACATTCCGATATCGTTGCCAACTATATTTTAAATTTTGGCAATACCACCCAGAAACAACAATGGTTACCGAAAATGGCAACGGGAGAAACCATTACAGCCATTGCCATGACCGAACCCGGTACCGGCTCCGACTTGCAAGCAGTACGCACCACTGCTGTTCAGGATGGAGATGACTATATTATCAATGGCTCCAAAATCTTCATTACCAATGGCTATCTGTGTGATCTGGCAATTGTAGTGTGCAAAACGGGCAATAGCGACAAAGGCTCCGCCAATTTATCCCTTATTCTGGTAGAAGCAGAGCGTGCAGGATTTAGCAAAGGCCAACCTTTAAATAAAATCGGGATGAAAGGCCAGGATACCTGTGAACTGTTCTTCGACGATGTCCGTGTGCCTAAAGAAAATCTGCTGGGCATGGAAGGTATGGGCTTCATTATGCTGATGAAAGAGCTGGCTTGGGAACGCCTGATTGTGGCGATTATCTGTCAGGCTGGTGCTGAAGCGGCTTTTGCACATACACTGCAATACACCAAGGAACGCCAGGCTTTTGGCAAACCCGTGGCAGCCTTTCAGAATACCCGCTTTAAACTGGCAGAGCTGCGTACTGAAATCGAAGTATGCCGTGCTTATCTGGATCGCTGTATGGAGTTACAGCTGAAAAATGAGTTAGCAGTTGACGCAGCAGCGGCAGCCAAATACAAAATCTCAGAAATGTACAGTAAGGTCGTAGATGAATGCCTGCAATTGCATGGTGGTTATGGTTATATGCTGGAATATCCAATTGCTAGAGCTTATCTCGATAACCGGGCCAATCGCATCTATGCAGGCACCAATGAGATCATGAAAGAGCTGATTGCCCGTTCGTTTTAATGTTTCATAATCTAAAAAGGAGTACCTCAAGTACTCCTTTTTATTTTACAGAGATTTTCAGGATACCAGTCGTGGCTTGCTCTGAACAGCAGTTACTTTGGTTTTAAATTTCAGCACACCATCTTTAAAAGAAGCCTGCTTCAGATCCTTGCGATCGGCCAGATAATTATTACTGACATGCCAAGGGGCATGTTTCCCCTGTTTTGGCATGACATCCGCCGCGCGTGCGATATAGCCTGAACTCAAGCTGCCCATGACTGTATCGTCCATTAATTCGCTAACATCCCCTTGAGCGACCACCTCATCATACCCCTTATGATCCATATGGTTCAGCAAACGGCAAATATATTCTGCCGCAATATCTACCTTTAAGGTCCAGGAAGCATTGATATAACCAATAATTAAGGCCATATTCGGCACATCACTGACCATAATACCGCGATATAACATGTGCTGAGAGGTATTGAGAGGCTTGCCATCCAAAGTGGCCTGAATACCGCCTAAGATTTGAATATTTAAACCGGTGGCTGAAACAATGATATCTGCCTCCAAATGCTTGCCGGATTTCAGCAAAATACCCGTTTCGGTCAATTTTTCAATATGATCGGTTTCAACTGATGCATGACCTTCACGTAGAATTTTAAATAGATCCCCATCAGGAACTACACACAAACGCTGATCCCATGGCTCATAGTTGGGGGTAAAGTGTTTCATGTCCACTTTGCCTTTGAGCTGGAATTTCACAGAATTCAGCAGCAGTTTTTTCAATAGTTTTGGCTGTTTCTGTGCCAGTGCATAAATTCCACGCTGCATACCGATATTTCGGGCACGGGTCAGCTTATAAGCCATCTCTTCAGGCAGATACTTACGCATTTTGGCATAGACCACATCGATAGACGGTACCGAAGCGATATAAGTAGGTGAGCGTTGTAACATGGTTACATGCCCTGCTCCACCTTTTACCATCGCTGGAACAAGCGTAATCGCAGTTGCCCCACTTCCAATAATCACCACTTTTTTACCGCGATAGTCGAGGTTTTCCGGCCAGTGCTGAGGATGAATAAACTGTCCTTTAAAGGCCTGCTGATTCGGAAAATCCGGCTGGAAGCCTTGATCATAATTATAATAACCAGTACAACCTAAAACAAAATTTGCAATCCAAGTCTGTGTTTTTCCTTCTGCATCTTCGATTTTAACTGACCATTTATGGCTGGCTGAATCATAATTGGCACTGATGACACGATGCTGGTAATGAATTTTTGGTTCTAATTGAAATTCTTTCACCACTTCATTCAAATAGCCTTTAATAGAGGGTCCATCTGCCAATACGCTGGTTTTTTGCCAGGGTTTAAAATTAAAACCAAAAGTCGACATATCCGAATCTGAACGGATACCCGGATATTTAAATAAGTCCCAGGTCCCACCAATACTTTCACGTCGTTCTATAATTTCAAATGAACGCTGCGGACAATGCTTGGACAAATGGGCAGCCAGACCAATCCCAGAAATGCCTGCCCCTACAATCAGAATATCAACCTGCTTTTCCATATTATTTTTTTACCTATGAGAGTATCTATTTTTATTAAATCACAAAATTGACAATACACAATGTCAAGTTTGGTTAAAAGCAATTTAATTCTTATCTTTTCAGGACAATCCTTCACAGAGTCCAAACAACCAAAATTAGAAATTTCAGGCATTAAAAAAGGCCAGTTTATACAACCGACCTTTTTTGAATAACGTACGCTACTCTACACGAAATTATTCAACTTCGCGATCTACTAGCTCAACGTAAGCCATCGGTGCAGCATCACCTGCACGGAAGCCCGCTTTAAGAACACGTAGATAGCCGCCGTTACGTTCTTTGTAACGAGGGCCAAGAACGGTAAATAATTTACCCACAGTTGCAGCTGAACGAGTACGAGCAAATGCCAAACGACGGTTTGCTACTGTATCGACTTTAGCTAAAGTGATTAAAGGCTCAGCAACACGACGTAATTCTTTCGCTTTAGGCACAGTTGTTTTGATCAACTCGTGTTCAAACAAAGAGTTAGCCATGTTTTGGAACATCGCTTTACGATGACTGCTTGTACGGCCTAATTTCACACCACTATTACGATGACGCATGGTGAATAGTCCTACTTAATTAACGGCTACGATAGGCGAAACGATCGTCCATACGGAGGCTGGCTGGTGGCCAGTTCTCTAAACGCATGCCGAGTTGTAAGCCTTTAGAAGCCAGAACATCTTTGATCTCAGTAAGCGATTTTTTACCCAAGTTAGGAGTTTTAAGCAACTCAACTTCAGTACGCTGTACAAGATCACCAATGTAGTAAATGTTTTCTGCTTTCAAACAGTTAGCAGAACGAACAGTTAGCTCTAGATCATCTACTGGACGAAGCAAGATTGGGTCAACTTCTTCACGAGGTTCTTGAGCCACAGGCGCTTGATCTTTCTGAAGGTCAACAAAGATTGCAATTTGTTGTTGCAAAATCGTCGCCGCTTTACGGATTGCTTCTTCAGGATCAACTGTACCGTTGGTTTCAAGATCAATGATCAGTTTGTCAAGGTCAGTACGTTGTTCTACACGAGCGTTTTCCACTGTATAAGACACACGTTTGATCGGACTATAAGAAGCATCTAACTGTAAACGACCCACTGGGCGAGTTTCGCCTTCCGGGAAGCGTGAGTCAGACGTTTCATAGCCACGGCCTTGGGCCACTTTCAGGCGCATTTTTAATGAGCCTGTAGCACTTAATGTACCAATCAAGTGTTCAGGGTTAACCACTTCAACATTATGAGGTAAACGAAGGTCAGCCGCAGTAACGTCGCCTGGACCTTGTTTCTCTAATGTTAAATAAGCTTCATTTTGATCGAACAGCTTAATAGACAATCCTTTTAGGTTCAGCAAGAGCTCGACGATGTCCTGCTGCAAGCCTTCCAAAGTACTGTACTCGTGCTCAACACCCTCAATTTCTACTTCCACCACAGCTGCGCCAGGTAAAGAAGAAAGAAGGATGCGACGTAAAGCATTACCAAGAGTATGACCAAAGCCACGCTCTAACGGTTCTAGAATAACTTTTGCCGAGGTCCCGCTTGCCGCTTCGACCTTGATCGCTTGCGGAGTTAGAAACTCATTTGCAGTACGCGTCATATTGCTACCTCAAGGATTATTTAGAATACAATTCTACAATCAAGCTTTCGTTGATTTCAGCAGGTAAATCAGAACGATCTGGAGCAGTTTTGAACGTACCTTCTAGTTTAGAATGATCTACTTCCATCCAAGAAGGAATACCACGTTGAGCAGCCAATTCAATTGCGTTTTTAATACGTAATTGTTGTTTAGCGCCTTCGTGAACTGCAATTACATCACCCGCTTTAACCTGGATAGACGCGATGTTTACGCGACGACCATTTAAAGTGATTGAGCGGTGTGATACCAGCTGACGAGCTTCTGCACGTGTAGAACCAAAACCCATGCGATAAACCACGTTATCCAGGCGGCTTTCAAGCAATTTCAACAGGTTTTCACCAGTTGCACCTTTAACACGAGCAGCTTCTTTATAGTAATTACTAAATTGACGCTCTAAAACACCGTACATGCGACGTACTTTTTGTTTTTCACGTAATTGTAGTGAGTACTCAGATTGTTTTGCACGGCTTTGACCATGTTGGCCAGGAGCTTTAGCATGTTTTTTAGTCTTAACGTCAAATGGTTTAACGCCAGATTTTAGTTGCAGGTCTGTCCCTTCGCGACGAGAGAGTTTGCATTTTGGACCAATATAACGAGCCATGAATGTTTCTCCTTACACGCGACGTTTTTTAGGTGGACGGCAACCGTTGTGAGGAATTGGAGTCACATCGGTAATGCTGTTAATTTTATAACCCACTGCACCTAATGCACGAACCGCAGACTCACGACCTGGACCTGGACCTTTTACAAGGACGTCCAAATTTTTCAAACCGTAATCTAAAGCAGCTTTACCAGCAACTTCAGCAGCTACCTGAGCAGCGAACGGAGTTGATTTACGTGATCCACGGAAGCCTTGTCCACCTGAGGTGGCCCAAGCCAGTGCATTACCTTGACGATCGGTAATAGTCACAATGGTGTTATTAAAAGAAGCGTGAATGTGTGCAACACCTTCAGAGACGGTACGGGTGACCTTCTTGCGTGCGCGAGTATCTTTAGCCATCTTTTAGCTTCCAGAAATCTTATTTCTTAATCGGTTTGCGCGGACCTTTACGGGTACGTGCGTTATTTTTGGTGTTTTGTCCACGGACAGGCAAGCTGCGACGATGACGAAGACCACGGTAGCAGCCTAAATCCATTAAACGTTTAATGTTCATGGAAATTTCGCGACGTAAATCACCTTCGGTCGGAACCTTGGCAACTTCTGCACGAATCGCATCAAGCTGAGTGTCATCTAACTCACGGATCTTAGTAGTAGTTGGTATACCTGCAGCAGCTAAGATAGTCTTAGCAGTGTGGCGACCAATACCAAAGATATACGTTAGAGAGATAACAGCATGCTTGTTATCCGGAATGTTTACACCGGCAATACGAGCCATTCAATTTTCTCCAAAAAGGCAGTTAAGATAATCAACCGCCCCACAAAAATCTTGAGGGGCGGATAATAACCCAATTCGCCTACTGAAATCAACAGGTCTTGATCAGATTAACCTTGACGCTGCTTATGACGAGGTTCTGCGCTACAAATTACGCGGATAACCCCATTACGACGGATAACTTTACAGCTACCACAAATTTTCTTTACAGAAGCTTGTACTTTCATGATGAAACCTCTAAGTGCGCTTATCCCTTAGGATGAGCAGTCGTTTTTCTCATTAACGTTTGATTATCGTACTGGTGCGAGGTGAGATGTGCTTGCAGCTGAGCCATAAAGTCCATCACCACCACTACCACGATCAGCAACGACGTTCCACCCAAGCTAAATGGAATCCCAAAAGAGCTTTGCAGGATCATCGGCATTAAACAGATGACAGTGATGTAAATCGCGCCAATAAAGGTCAAACGACTGAGAATATGATCTAAGTAACGAGCAGTTTGCTCACCTGGACGTATACCAGGCACATAAGCTCCGCTGCGCTTCAAGTTCTCTGATACTTCTTTAGGACTAAATACCAGTGCTGTATAGAAGTAACAGAAAAAGATAATTAACGCACCAAAGAGCACCAAATACAACGGCTGACCAGGCGATAAAACCAATGCCAGATCTTGCAGACCACGCTTGATAATTCCTGCACTCGGATCCGAACTACCGACCCACTGCCCCAAGCTCGCTGGGAACAGAAGCAATGAACTGGCAAAAATTGCCGGAATCACACCTGCCATATTAATTTTTAATGGCAAATGAGTTTGCTGTGCAGTAAATACACGACGACCCTGCTGCTTTTGGGCATAGTTCACCGGAATACGACGTTGCGCCTTCTCGATAAATACAATTGCTGCAAGCACGGCAATAGATAACAATCCAAATATGGCAAGGCCAATCAGACTTGTCTGACCATTATCTACAGAAGTCAGAGACTGCATAACCAGGTTCGGCAATCCTGCAACAATACCTGCGAAGATGATCATGGAAATACCATTTCCCACCCCACGCTCAGTAATCTGTTCACCCAGCCACATCAGGAACATGGTTCCCGCGACCAGAGAAGTTACTGCAGGAACATAAAAAGCCAGACCAGAAGTCAGGGTAATTCCCTGGCTGATCAGGCCTGCACACATACCGATCGCTTGCACCAGTGCAAGGAACAGTGTGCCCTGTCGTGTATATTGATTAATCTTACGTTTGCCCTGCTCACCTTCTTTTTTCAAAGCTTCGAGCTGAGGAACCACCGAGGACATTAACTGCACGATAATAGATGCAGAAATGTAAGGCATGATTCCGAGTGCAAGAATAGACATCCGCTCTAATGCACCACCCGAAAACATGTTAAACAAACCAAGGATCGTGCCCTGGTTTGCATTAAACAGATTTTCAAGTGCAGCATTATTAATGCCTGGTACTGGAATATGCGCTCCTAGTCGAAATACCAACAACGCACCAATGAGAAACATCATTCGACGAATAATTTCACGATATTTCACATGAAATGGTTGGCCTTTCATCATGTTGACATGACCTGAAGAACTAGGAGTCATAGACACTGGGGATTACTCCTCGACTTTACCGCCAGCAGCTTCAACAGCAGCTTTAGCGCCTTTAGTCACAGCAACACCTTGTAAAGTGAATGCGCGAGTAATTTCACCAGAAAGTACGATACGAGCACGAGTCATGTCTTTACGTACAACGTTCGCAGCTTTTAAAGTTTCAAGAGACACGATGTCACCTTCAACTTTAGTCAGCTCAGATAAACGTACTTCAGCAGTTTTCAAAGCCAATTGGCTAGTGAAACCGAATTTAGGTAAACGACGATAAAGTGCAGTTTGACCACCTTCGAAACCTGGACGGACGCCGCCGCTCTTACGTGAGTTTTGACCTTTGATACCACGACCACCAGTCTTGCCAACGCCAGAACCGATACCACGGCCTATGCGACGAGCTTCACGCTTCGCACCTTCTGCAGGTGCAAGTTCATTTAAACGCAGAGTCATGGCTTATTCCTCTACACTAACCATATAGTAGACTTGGTTGATCATACCACGGTTAGAAGGTGTATCTAACACTTCTACAGTATGACCAATACGACGCAGACCTAAACCTTTCAGGCTCAGCTTGTGATTTTTCAAGCGATGCGATGCAGATTTAGTCTGGGTAACTTTAATCGTTTTCATGATTGATTACCCTTGAATTTGTTCTACTGACAGACCACGTTTCGCAGCAACCTTCTCAGGAGTAGTCATATCACGCAAACCATTGAAAGTTGCGTTTACTACGTTAGCAGCGTTAGTAGAACCACGGCATTTAGTTAATACGTCGCGTACACCAACAGCTTCTAAAACTGCACGCATAGCGCCACCAGCAATTACACCAGTACCTTCAGAGGCAGGCTGCATGAATACACGACTAGCGCCATGACGAGCATGAATCGGGTGTTGTAACGTACCATCAACAAGATCAACGGTAATCATGTTACGACGTGCAGCTTCAAGTGCTTTAGAGATAGCAGCTGGAACTTCACGTGCCTTACCACGACCAAAACCTACGCGACCATTTCCATCACCCACTACAGTCAATGCGGTGAAAGAGAAGATACGACCACCCTTAACAACTTTGGCTACACGATCAACGGCAACCAGCTTTTCAACAAGACCTTCGTTTTGTTCAACTTTAGCCATGATTAGAACTCCAAGCCGTTTTCACGGGCAGCATCAGCCAAGGCTTTGATACGACCATGATATTTGAAACCAGAACGGTCAAATGCAACTTTAGTAACACCAGCTGCTTTAGCGCGCTCTGCGATTAAAGCACCTACTTTCTGAGCTGCTTCAACGTTACCAGTTGTACCCGCACGTAAAGTAGCATCTAAAGTAGAAGCTTGCGCTAATACTTTGCCACCATCTGCCGAGATAACTTGAGCATAGATGTGACGCGGAGTGCGGTTTACACACAAACGAGTCGCACCCAATGCACGGATGTGCAAGCGTGTGCTTTTCGCACGACGCAAACGGGATTGTTTCTTTTCGTTCATAAGAACCTCGCGCCTTATTTCTTCTTAGCTTCTTTACGAAGTACAACTTCGTCAGAATAACGAACACCTTTACCTTTATATGGCTCTGGTGGACGGTAACCACGGATATCTGCAGCAACTTGGCCTAAAGCTGCTTTATCAGCAGATTTCAGAACAATTTCAGTTGCAGTTGGAGTTTCAGCAGTTACACCTTCAGGAAGTGTATAGTCGATCGGGTGTGAGAAACCAAGGTTAAGGTTAACAATGTTACCTTTAACCGCAGCTTTATAACCAACACCGATAAGTTGTAACTTACGTTCGAAACCTTCGCTCACACCTTTTACAAGGTTGTTAAGCACAGCGCGAGCAGTACCAGCTTGCATCCAAGCGTCTTTCGACTCAGCTTTAGGAGCAATTTGAAGTTGACCTTCTTCCTGTTTAAGCTCGACCAGCGCATGCAGGTTGAAAGACAATGTACCTTTGCTGCCTTTCACTTCGACCTGCCGGCCGTTCTGAGTAACTGTTACACCGTTAGGGACAGTTACTGGGGCTTTAGCCACACGAGACATGAGGAATCACCTATTAAGAAACAAAAGCAATAACTTCACCACCAACGCCTGCAGCACGTGCAGCGCGATCAGTCATGATGCCTTTGCTTGTAGAAACAATTGCAATACCTAAACCTTGCTTAACGCTTGGAAGCGCATCTTTACCGCGATACTGACGTAGACCAGGACGGCTTACGCGTTTCACAGTTTCGATAACTGGTTTGCCTTCAAAATATTTTAAAGTCAAAGTAAGAGTTGCTTTGCCTTCAACATCCGCAACTTCTACATTTGAAATATAACCTTCTTGTTGAAGTACGTTAGCAATCGCAACTTTCAACTTAGAATTAGGCATAGAAACTGTTTGTTTCTTTGCCATTTGTGCGTTACGAACACGTGTTAGCATGTCGGCAACGGTATCTTGCATACTCATTTATAGTGCTCCTTACCAGCTTGCCTTAACAACGCCCGGTACATCACCTTGCATTACTGTGTCACGTAACTTGTTACGGCTTAAGCCGAACTTACGGAAGTAACCATGAGGACGACCAGTTAAACCACAACGGTTACGTAGACGTACTGGAGACGCATTACGTGGTAATGCTTGTAACTTCATCATCGCATCGAAACGTTCTTCATCTGATGCATTTACGTTTGCAATTACAGCTTTTAATTCAGCACGTTTTGCAGCGTATTTAGCAACAGTAGCTTCGCGTTTCAACTCGCGATTAATCATACTTTTCTTAGCCATATCGACCTCTTATTTGAACGGGAAGCCGAATGCACGCATAAGCGCACGGCCTTCGTCATCGGTGCGAGCAGTCGTAGTAATGGTAATATCCATACCACGAATACGGTCAATCTTGTCAAAATCGACTTCAGGAAACATGATCTGTTCCTTAAGACCCATTGAGTAGTTACCACGACCATCAAATGATTTCGCAGAGAAACCACGGAAGTCACGGATACGAGGGATCGCAATCGAGATTAGACGGTCTAAGAATTCGTACATACGTTCGCCGCGTAAAGTAACTTTACAACCGATCGGCCAACCATCACGGATTTTAAAACCAGCAATTGATTTACGAGCTAACGTAAGTACTGGTTTTTGACCAGAGATAGCTTGCATATCAGAAAGAGCACCATCAAGGAGTTTTTTGTCAGCAGCTGCTGCACCAACACCCATGTTGATCGTGATTTTAGTGATGCGAGGAATCTCCATCACATTCTTAAGACCCAATGTTTCTTGTAACTGAGCTTTAAGTTCGTCGTTGTAACGTGTTTTAAGTCTGGCCATTGCCTATTTCAACCTATTACTTCGCTACCGCCACTGATTCACCATTTGATTTATAAACGCGAGTTTTCACGCCATCAATCACTTGGTAACCAACACGGTCAGCCTTTTGGGTTGTAGCATTAAAAATTGCCACATTTGAAATATGAAGCGAAGCTTCCTGAGTTACGATGCCGCCTTCAGCGCCAGTAACACGGTTCGGCTTTTGATGCTTCTTAACCAAGTTAAGGCCTTCAACCTTAACACGGTCATTAGAAACAGACAGAACAGTCCCCTGTTTGCCTTTCTCTTTACCTGCGATCACAATTACTTGATCGCCTTTTTTAATCTTCGCCATGATCGCCTCTTATAGAACTTCAGGAGCCAATGAAATAATTTTCATGAACTGTTCAGTACGAAGTTCACGAGTCACTGGTCCGAAAATACGAGTTGCAATCGGCGCTTTGTTGTTGTTCAAAATAACAGCAGCGTTATCGTCAAAACGAATCACTGAACCGTCTGGACGACGGATGCCGAATTTAGTACGAACAACCACTGCATTCATCACGTCACCTTTTTTAACACGTGCGCGTGGAATTGCTTCTTTTACAGTAACTTTAATAATGTCGCCAACAGAAGCATAACGACGATGTGAACCACCAAGTACTTTAATACATTGTACGCGGCGAGCACCACTGTTGTCTGCTACGTCGAGCATAGTTTCGGTCTGAATCATTGCCCTACTCCAAAACCGAGCATCACCGGTCACAATTTCGAAAGGCTCAAAGAGTACTCGAAATTAACCGATGATGCAACAAGAACGTTAATTACTCAGCAGCTGCTTCAACAACTTCAACTAAAGTCCAAGACTTAGTTTTAGACATTGGGCGGCTTTCTTTAATGGTTACAACATCACCAAGCTTGGCAGTATTGTTCTCATCATGAGCATGTAATTTTGTTGAACGGCGGATTAATTTGCCATACAACGGGTGTTGAACGCGGCGTTCGATCAGTACAACGATAGACTTGTCCATCTTGTCGCTCACAACCTTGCCGGTTAACGTGCGGACTGTATTTTCACTCATTGTCCGTTCCCCTGTTTTTCGGTAAGTAGGGTCTTGATACGAGCAACAGTCTTGCGAGTCAATGCAACTTCGTGCGATTTACCCAATTGACCAGTTGCTTTCGCCATACGAAGACGGAATTGGTTAAGCTGTTGCTCATCAAGCAAAGCTGTCAACTCTTCTACCGACTTTTCACGTAGATCTTTAGTTTTCATTACATTACCGTCCGAGTCACGATAGTGGTTTTAAACGGAAGTTTAGCTGCAGCAAGCTTGAATGCTTCTGTTGCCAACTCTTCGTTCACACCATCAATTTCGTACAAGACTTTACCTGGTTTGATTTGACAAACCCAGTATTCCACAGAACCTTTACCTTTACCCATACGCACTTCAAGTGGTTTAGAAGTAATCGGCTTGTCCGGGAAAACACGGATAAAGATCTTACCACCACGTTTAATACGACGGCTGATTGTACGACGTGCTGCTTCAATTTGACGCGCAGTCATTTGACCACGTTCAACTGATTTAAGCGCAATAGTACCAAAAGATACTGAGCTACCGCGGTGCGCTAGACCAGTGTTACGGCCTTTTTGCACCTTACGGAATTTAGTACGTTTAGGTTGCAACATGGATTATTCTCCTTTTTCAGCAGAACGATCATTGCGACGACCACGACGCTCTTGACCTTCACCACGACCGCGACCGCGTTTAGCTTGACGCTCTTCAGCTGGAGCCGGGTTCATGACTTGTTTCATGCCGCCCAAGATCTCACCACGGAAGATCCAAACTTTAACACCAATCGTACCGTAAGTAGTCTCAGCGCGCATAGTAGCGTAGTCGATATCAGCACGAAGCGTATGTAGAGGTACACGACCTTCACGATACCATTCAGTACGAGCAATCTCAGCACCACCTAAACGGCCTGAAACTTCTACTTTGATACCTTTAGCACCAGCACGCATCGTGTTTTGAACCGCACGCTTCATAGCACGACGGAACATTACACGTTTTTCTAATTGAGAAGCGATTGCTTCAGCAACCAGACGCGCGTCTAAGTCTGGACGATCGATTTCGTTGATGCTTACTTGCGCAGGAACACCCATGATAGATGTTAATTCGCGTTGTAATTTCTCAATGTCTTCGCCTTTTTTACCGATCACGATACCAGGACGAGCAGTGCTAATTGTTACTTTAGCAGCGCCTGTAGGGCGTTCGATAAGAATATTGCTGATCATTGCATTCTTAAGTTTTTTAGTTAAAAACTCACGAACCTGCAAATCTTTAAGCAAGTATTCAGCGTATTGTTTCGGATTCGCATACCAGTTAGCGTTATGACGTTTCACAACACCTAGGCGGATACCGATTGGATGAACCTTCTGACCCATATCAAACCCCTACCTTAACGGTGATGTGACAAGTACGCTTAGTAATACGATCTGCACGACCTTTAGCACGTGGCATAATACGTTTCAGGCTCATGCCTTCATCAACGTAGATCGTAGAAACTTTAAGATCGTCTACATCTAAACTGTTATTGTGTTCAGCGTTTGCAATTGCAGATTCCAACGCTTTCTTAACCAGAACTGCAGCTTTTTTGTTGCTGAAGTTAAGAATGTTAAGAGCGTGCGCAACAGATTTGCCGCGGATAAGATCTGCAACCAAACGAGCTTTTTGTGCCGAGATAGCGGCACCGCGTAATTTAGCAGTTACTTCCATCATAGCACCTATTAACGTTTAGATTTCTTGTCAACACCGTGACCACGGTAGGTACGAGTCGGTGCAAATTCACCAAGCTTGTGACCAACCATATGCTCAGATACGATTACCGGAACATGGTTACGACCATTGTGAACAGAAATTGTTAAACCAACAAAATCCGGGAGGATCATCGAACGACGCGACCAAGTTTTGATCGGCTTACGGTTATTCGCCGCGATAGCCGCTTCAACCTTAGCGAACAAGTGCGCATCGACGAATGGGCCTTTTTTCAGAGAACGAGGCATTGTCAGATTCCTTTACTTGTTACTTAACGCGACGGTCGCGAATAATCATCTTAGTCGTACGCTTATTGGTACGTGTCTTGTACCCTTTAGCTTTTTGACCCCATGGGCTTACAGGTTGAATACCCTTGTTACGCCCTTCACCACCACCATGTGGGTGATCTACCGGGTTCATCGCCATACCACGAACGGTAGGACGAACACCACGCCAGCGTGATGCACCAGCTTTACCCAGTGAACGAAGGTTGCTTTCTGAGTTAGATACTTCACCTAACACAGCGCGGCATTCAACGTGTACTTTACGCATTTCGCCTGAACGAAGACGAATAATTGCGTAAGAACCGTCACGACCCAACAACTGAGCAGACGTACCAGCAGAACGTACTAATTGCGCGCCCTTACCGATTTTAAGCTCGATGTTGTGAAGAGTAGAACCGATCGGCATGTTGCGAAGTGGCAAACAGTTACCTGGACGAATTGGAGCATCGTTACCAGACTGAACTGCATCACCAGCACGCAGACCTTTAGGTGCGATGATGTAGCGACGTTCACCGTCAGCATACTTCAGCAACGCAAGGTGCGCAGTACGGTTTGGATCGTATTCAATACGCTCAACTACAGCAGGAATGCCGTCTTTGTTACGTTTAAAGTCTACGATACGGTAGTGTTGTTTATGACCGCCACCAACGTGACGAGTCGTAATGTGACCGTTGTTATTACGGCCGCCAGTACGCTTTTTAGCTTCAACTAATGGAGCGTACGGAGCACCTTTGTGAAGATGGTCGTGAACGACTTTCTCTACAAAGCGACGTCCTGGAGACGTTGGCTTACATTTTTGAATCGGCATAATTTTCGTCCTTATTCCGCTGTGCTTTCAGCGGTATCGCCCAAGTCAGCCATCTCAACATCTTGGCCAGCTTTCAGGGTGACGTATGCTTTTTTAACATCAGAACGACGTCCTAATGTTTTACCAAAGCGTTTAGACTTACCTTTAGTGACAGTCGTGTTAACTTTAACCACTTCTACACCAAAGAGTTGTTCAACTGCTTTTTTGATTTCAAGCTTATTTGCATCAAGTGCAACTTTGAATACTTGAACACCAGCAGTCTCACCTAAAACTTGTGCTTTTTCTGAGAAAACAGGTCCTTGCAGGACTTGATATAAACGTTCGTTGTTCATCCGAGTTCTACCTCAATTTTCTTAGCAGCAGCTACAGACATAACAACTTTATCGAACGCGATCAAGCTAACAGGATCGATTGCAGTCGCATCAACCACATCAACGTATGGAATGTTGCGAGCTGCCAGATACAAGTTCTCATCAACAGCATCAGTAACGATCAATGCACGCGTAGCATTCAAGTCGTTAAGTTTTGCAAGCAATTCTTTAGTTTTTGGAGCTGCAACTGCAAACTCATCAACCAGCACCAAGCGATCTTGACGAACAAGTTCAGCCAGGATGCATTGCATAGCACCGCGGTACATTTTACGGTTTACTTTTTGAGACCAGTCTTGTGGACGAGCAGCAAAAGTTTTACCACCGCCAACCCAGATTGGGCTACGAATAGAACCAGCACGAGCGCGGCCAGTACCTTTTTGACGGAATGGTTTTTTACCACCGCCAGCAACTTCCGAACGTGATTTCTGAGCTTTAGAACCTTGACGACCACCAGCTAGGTAAGCTGTAACAACTTGGTGTACAAGAGCTTCATTAAATTCACGACCGAACGCAACTTCTGATAATTCAACAGCAGAGCCGGAAACAGTATTTAAATTCACGTTATTTCCCCTCAGGCCTTGATCGTAGGACGAACAGTTACGTCGCCACCGGTAGCACCAGGAATCGCACCTTTAACTACCAGAACTGAACGTTCTGCGTCGATAGATACAATTTCAAGACCCTGTACAGTTACGCGTTCAGCACCTAAATGGCCAGCCATTTTTTTGCCTTTGAACACGCGACCAGGGGTCTGGTTTTGACCTGTAGAACCTAGAACACGGTGAGATACAGAGTTACCATGTGAAGCATCTTGCGTACGGAAGTTCCAACGCTTAACACCACCCTGGAAACCTTTACCTTTAGACTGACCAGTTACGTCAACAATTTGACCCACTGTGAACAGATCTACGCCAATAGTAGCGCCAACTTCACGACCTTCAAGCTCAGCTTCTGAAACGCGGAATTCTTGAACCAGACGACCAGCAGCAACACCCGCTTTCGCAAAGTGGCCTTTCTGAGCGTTAGTTACGCGAGATTCGCGACGTTCACCAGTAGTGATTTGAATCGCTTGATAACCATCAGTTTCAAGCGTTTTGATTTGAGTGATTCGGTTAGGATCAACCTCAATCACTGTAACAGGCACAGAAACACCAGCGTCTGTAAAGACACGTGTCATACCGCACTTGCGACCGACTAAACCAATAGCCATGTGCATAAACCTCTAAAAAAGCGGCCTAATTAACTTAGAGTGTTAATTAACCGAAAGCCTTAACCCAATGCGATCTGAACATCAACACCAGCTGCTAGATCTAACTTCATCAACGCATCAACAGTTTTATCAGTAGGTTGAACGATGTCGATCAAACGTTTGTAAGTGCGGATCTCGTATTGGTCACGCGCATCTTTGTTAACGTGTGGTGATGTCAAAACGTTAAAACGTTCAATGCGTGTAGGCATTGGAATTGGACCACATACTTGTGCGCCAGTACGTTTTGCTGTTTCTACGATTTCTTGAGCTGACTGATCAATTAGACGGTGATCAAAAGACTTAAGACGGATACGAATTCTCTGGTTAGACATACCAGTTAACTCCAAGCCAAATATATAAAGAATCACTCTTGACGCATCTCACCCCACTATTTCAAGGTAAGTGTCAAGAGCAGTGAAATATCACCAAGGTCATGATCGATGCCATGACTGTAACGATAGTTAACTACTTTCTTCGCAGTTAACCCCTTCCTATTGAAGGGTCGCTCATTATAGTCATTGTTTAATGCATAAGCAAATGCCTTTTACAGTTTTATCCGGCTATTTAACTGCATTTTCTGAATTGGCCATTTATTTTTCTGGAAGTATCAGCATTGACCCAGTCACTTCTTTTTAATTGCACGATTGAGTCGCTATTTTCCTCCATAAAGCATTTTTTATTCATTTTCCCACTTTCTACCAGACTTGAAGATACAGGCTCGAGCACTGCGTCAACTCTTTTTATCTTTCTCAAAAGTTCTTAAATTCATTGAGTTATTTCAAAAATAGATTAAGAAACAAGCATACTCTTACCAAACCGCTCGAGCTGATCAAAACGGGGATTCGCTATTACTCCGCTCTGTGCATAAGGGCCTCGCCCACTTTTTTAATATGGGTCATAAGATAAATGCTTATTAGATCTAGCCTACTCTGAGTTGAGCTATTTTAATCCCGCCGTAAAAGCCGATTTTACAACACACCATCCACCCTAAAACCAGATAAAGCTTTTCAACCATCTTCATAGCCCTAGTCGCGCCCCCGAGATTCTCTTAAGCTAGGACAATAACGACTTACATTTGAGCGCATTCACGTGAAAAAAAATCCACAAACCGCCCTGATTCATGCACCGCGAAAGGCTCCTCAATATATCTCTACGGTTCAGCCTCCCCTTTATCGTGCATCTACCATCATTTTTGAAACCACGGATGTATTGTTTAATCGCCACTGGAGCGATGACTATGATTATAGTTATGGCACCCATGGCACACCTACCACATTTACATTAGCCGACAACATTGCTCAGCTTGAAGGCGGACAATACTGCTTGCTGGCTCCCAGCGGCCTGTCGGCCATTAACCTCGTCAATTCCTGTTTTCTTGCGCAGGGAGATGAAGTCTGGGTAGCAGACAATATTTATGGCCCCAACATGGAGCATCTGCGTAATCTGGAAAGCCGCTATGGTATTACGGTAAAGGTCTATAATCCGCTAGAGGCCAGTTCATTCCAGCCTACAGAAAAAGCTAAGCTGATTTGGCTCGAAGCCGCAGGTTCAGTAACGCTGGAATTTCCGGATCTGACCGCTTTAGTTCAAAAGGCGCAGAAACATCATGTCTTGACTGCACTCGACAATACCTGGGGAGCAGGTCTGGCATTTAATGCCTTTGACTTTGGTACGGAACATTTAGCGGTAGATATAACCGTGCATGCGTTGACCAAATATCCAAGCGGCGGTGGTGACATCTTGATGGGCTCTGTGGTGACACGGGATCAAAAGCTGCATCATCAATTGTTTCGCATACATGCAATTCAAGGTATTAGCGTGTCTGGTGATGATGTGGCACAAGTGCAACGCAGCCTGGCGTCAATGCAGGTGCGTTACCAACATCAAGCTCAAAGCTGTTTAAAACTGCTGGCTTGGCTTCAACAGCAAAATGAATTTGTTCAGGTCTTGCATCCTGCCGATGCGCATGCCGCAGGTCATGAATACTGGCAAGAAATTTGCAAAGATGGACAAAGTGCCGGTCTGGTCAGCGTGATTTTTAAACCTGAATACACTTTAGAAGATATTCGTACCTTCTGCGATGCCCTGCAACTGTTCAAGCTTGGATTTAGCTGGGGTGGACCGGTTAGCCTGGTCATGCTTTATGACTTAAAAGAAATGCGCATGCTTCAGCATTCACATTTGAAAGAGGGCTTCCTGGTTCGCTTCTGTATTGGGCTAGAACATCCTGCAGATTTAATTCAAGATATAGAAAATGCATTAAAACAGTTAGCTCAGCAGCAACATGAATAAATCAAAATAGGAAATCATATGGGTGCAGCAACCGTGATTGCCAAAAACTTGCCCATACACAGAGAGGATTTGACACCTACAATTTGCCCACCACTACGGCTTAATCGCTGGGGCAATGGGCACAGCTCAAACCCTAAGCCTAAAAGCCAAGCCATTAGCGAACTGGGCACCGGCAAAGCCTGAATTAGCTATCTGAATGAACAAGGCATATCGCAAATGGTTGAAAGTTGCTGGGTGATGTACCCTATTCTTCATTGAACCCACTTGCACCCAAAGAATGCAAAATACTGTTCAGTGTCATTGCAGGCATTTACCAACAAAGCCTGGATGGTGAAAATACGTTTGAGATGTTACAGCAAAAAGCAGCTGAACCCACTGCCAAGCAACATCAAAAACTGTTTCAGGATACAGTTGGAACTTTTACCAAAAGTGCTGCACGTGGCAGGGGTGGAGAGAAAATTATCCGGGGTTTATCGGGCGCCCTGTTCGTAAAAAATAATCTATTCCTTCGATCATTAACCTCTTCATTATAGAATATTCTCATATTCCATAATTTTTTTATGGGTATTTAAGTGGTGGCTATTGTAAAACCATTTCTAAAAATGTATTTTAAATACATCTTATAGATAACACCCATGAGAAATCAGCTATGACTCCGCAGCAAATTGATCTTGTAAAAGCCACTGTTCCTGTTCTTCGTGAAAATGGGGTTGCATTGACAGGTTATTTCTATAACCGCATGCTGGGCAATAATCCAGACTTAAAAGAAACCTTTAATATGGGCCATCAGCGTAGCGGCGCACAGGCGCAAGCCTTGGCAGGTGCAGTGTTGGCCTATGCGGAAAACATTGAAGATCCTTCCGTGCTTTTGCCTGTGGTTGAACTGATTGCCCACAAACATGTCAGCCTGAATATTCAAGCACCGGATTACAATATTGTGGGGGAAAATCTGCTGCATTCCATCAGTGAAGTACTCAATATTTCAATGGAAGATCCTTTAATTGACGCTTGGGCTGCGGCTTATGGTCAATTGGCAGATTTATTCATCAACACTGAAAAAGCCATTTATGATCAACATCAGCAAACCAAAGGCAGCTGGTTAGGCTGGCGCAATTTTAAAATTGCCAAAAAAGTAGTGGAAAGTGATGAAATTACTTCTTTCTACCTTACCCCTGTAGACAGTGGCGATTTGCCAAAATACGAAGCAGGACAATACATTTCTGTTCGTGTCTTTGTGCCGGAACTCAACTTAAGACAGCCTCGTCAATATACGCTGTCCACTTGCCCGCAAGCGGACTATCTGCGTATCTCGGTCAAACGCGAAGATCAAAAAGATGATTTAATTCCGGGCTGGGTCTCTAATACTTTACATAGCCTGCCAGAAGGTTCAGAAATTGAAGTGTCTGCGCCAACAGGTAATTTTTACCTGATTGATGCAAATAAACGTAATGTATTTATCAGTGGTGGTGTAGGCCTCACCCCGATGATTGCCATGCTGAATCAACTGGTTACTTTAGATATGCCACAACCCGTCACTTTCATCCATGCGTGTCGCAGCAAACAAGTGCATGCCATGAAACAGCATATTCAGGATTTAAAAGCAAAATATCCTCGCTTAAGCACAGTGACTGCCTATGAGTTTCCGCATGCCAGCGACAAATTAGGCGAAGACTTTGACATTGCAGGTCGTTTAGACCTTAGCAGCCTCGACAGTGCCATACTACCAACAAATGCAGACTACTACCTTTGCGGCCCAATGCCATTTATGGCTGAACAGCAAAAAGTACTGCTGGCTCGCGGTATTCCGGCTGAAAACATTCACAGTGAAGCCTTTGGCACAGGTGGTGTACACCACTAAGCGGCAACACAGACACAAAATAAAAAAAGGGGGGTTAGTTTGGTTATGCTAGACTAGCCCCAATTTTTTTAATCAAAAATATCAGTATTATCATGCAACTGAATAAATTCACTGATTATGCGCTTCGTATACTGATGTATGTTGCACAACCCCGTGATCTCCCTTATACGATTGCTGAGCTGGCCGAGCGCCTGGAAGTTTCGCAAAACCATGCGATGAAAATTGTCCATTTTATGGCAAAGCAAAACTGGCTGATTACCACCCGGGGCAAAGGTGGAGGAGTACGCCTGAATCCGGATACCTTGAAACGTCAGCTCGGGCAGATTGTGCGGATTTTACAGCGTGACAACCAGATTGTAGAATGCAATGATCCTCCCTGTGTACTGCGCTATGGCTGTGGTTTAAAAGGCATTCTGGACCAAGCCATGGAACAGTTCTATGCCAGTCTGGATCAATATATTCTGGGCGATGTGATTCAGCCTGTTCAGGGGCATTTTAGCCTTCAGTCCCCCATCAACCTGATTAATCTTTAACAGCTATTTTCCCCTCTTTGCGGCTGAGCAGCGCTAAAGTTCGCTTGCCTGCCCGACTTCCTTTATAATAGCTCCTTGTATATTAGTCATTGAAGTTGAGCCATGCATCACAGCAGAGGAAAGTCGAAAAACAGTAAGGCATCGAATGCCCCAAAGCAAAAGATCAGCTATGAAAAAAAAGTAGATCCTGCGATTACTGAGTACTCTGTGCGCGCACTGAACTGGTTGCGTAAAGCTGAATTCTTAATGAGCGCACCCAAGCTGAGCCTGTGTGTAGAAGATACGGGGTATGAAGTGGCTTTTGCAGGCCGCTCAAATGCAGGGAAATCGAGCGCGATTAATGCCTTGACCAACCAGAAGCAGCTGGCACGTGCATCGAAAAAGCCGGGGCGCACCCAGATGATCAACTTCTTTAGTCTGGGTAATCCAGATCAGCGTCTGGTTGACTTACCCGGCTATGGCTATGCTGCCGTACCAGAAGCCATGAAGATCGTATGGCAAAAAGAGCTGGAAAATTACCTGATTCATCGCCAGAGCCTGCAAGGTCTGGTGTTATTGATGGACATCCGTCACCCTCTGCAGCACTTTGACATCATGATGCTGGAATGGGCCTATTCACGTAAACTGTTCGTGCATGTGTTATTGACCAAATCTGACAAACTGAATCGCGGTCCAGCCTCTAAAGTCCTGCAAGAAGTGAAAGCCAAGCTGAAAAAAATGAAGCTGGACTTTTCGATTCAGCTGTTCTCTTCCCTCAATAAGCAAGGTCTGGAAGAACTGGCCAGTGTGATGGGGGGGCGCCTGAATTTCACGCTGGATCAGACCGTTGAGTTTGACCTGGACAGCATTCCTGACGCGGTAGCCGATGAACTGGATGAACCACAAGAATCGATGTGTATAGAAGAAGATGAATCAGAGGCTCAAATTGCCGATGATGCGACGGATGAAAGCCGACAAGCCGATTAATCAGGATAATCCTCCAAATTCATCATTAATTGATATTTCAATGTCCCGTATTGCTAATCACAATGCGGGATATTTTTTTCATACTGATTTTTACCGCATGTAGAGCATTACACGTTAAAACAATAAGGACAGTATGATGAAACTTTTCTCCCGTTTAAAAAACGCTAAACTCGGCTCATCTATTAGCTATTATATTCAGCCACGTAAAGTAAAATTTGAATGGCAAGACACGCCCGTGGACTGGATTCCACAGCAGCCTTATGTAAGCTATTTCATCAATGAAATTAATATGATTTTACCTGCTGGCGAATTCTGGTTTTGTCGCCTGTATAACAAAGTTTTGCCCCAAATTCGTGATGAAAAACTGAAACAGGATGTGCAAGCCTTTATCCGCCAAGAAGCCATGCATGCTCAAGCGCATAACTCTGCCAATTACGAATATTTAACCGTGCGCAATATTGATATCCAGCGCAACCTGAATGTCATGAATTTCCTGTTTAGCCAATTACTGGCCGATCAGCCTTTAGGCCTAAAGATTCCTTCATTATTTGAACATCAATGGGATATATTTCGCCTCGGCATTATCGCCACGGTGGAACACATGACCTGCGTACTGGGTAAATATGCCCTGTATAATCAGGAGTGGCAGAAACTGGGAGCAGACCCAGCCATGCTGGATCTGATTAAATGGCACGGTGCAGAGGAAATTGAACATCGTACTGTCGCCTTTGATTTATACCGTCATTTAGGTGGCGGTTATATTGCCCGTTATTACCTCAGCATCATTGTGATTGCGGCCGTAATTGGCCTGTGGGTTGATGGCACTGCCCATCTGATGAAACAAGACCCCCGCTTTAAAGCGATCCGCCCGGCCGTATACAAGCCGTGGATCTGGCGTGAATGGTATGCGATTGCACAACGTAACAATAATTTAATACCCAGTCCATTTTGGCTCATCTCACAGCAGCTGGGATATCTGATGCCATGGTACGATCCACTGCACGAGGCCAAAACTGAAGATGCGATTGCTTATCTGGCATCCTCCCCGGCAGCCAAACGTGCAACACAGCTGAAAGTGGCATAATTTCCCCATTCATCACTTAAGCCGCACGATACAATAATGCCTACCCAGCAGGGTCAATGCCCTGCTTTTAATTTATTCCAAGACAGCAGTATATTGAAATAACAATAAATACAGCGTATGCACGCCCGCACTTCCGTCATTAAATTTGCAGGGCGCGACCTGGCGGCAGCCTTGGATTTTTATCGTGAAGGCTTGGGCTTAAGCAGTGAAGGCATCATCAATCAGAAATTTGATTAGGACGCTGCGGCATTTATTGAACTGCAATCAAGTTTAAAACTGGCTTTATGGCCGCAAAGCAGCATTCAACAGGATACCGGACTAACGCTGAGTGCAATATGCCCCACACACATGAGCTGGGGACAAAAAACCTATAATCCTCTGAAAGTTGATCAGGTTATGGCTCAGGCAGAAAATACCGGTGCCAAAATTATCAGAGCTGCACAAGCAAGCGCTTACGAGGGTTATACAGTAGTATGTGCAGGATCTGGAAGCCAGCTCCTGAAAGTCATGTTTAACCCCCAGTTCGGAAGTGGACTAAGTCTGTTGTGGCTCACGGGTATAACGATCGACCACCACGCTGATCATCATGTCACCCTGTACATTAACCACGGTACGCACTGTATCCAGCAGACGGTCGATCGGTAACAGAATCGCGATCGCTTCGGCAGGCAGCCCCACGGATTGCAGCACCATAATCATGGTTACCATTCCGGCACTAGGAATACCCGGTGCACCTAAAGACGCAATCATTGCCGTGGCACAAACAATCAGCTGCTGCCCCAAACTCAGGTCTAGCCCCATCAGGTTAGCAATAAACAATGCTGCTGCTGCCTCATATAAGGCCGTGCCATCCATATTCAATTGAGTGCCTAAAGGAATAACAAAGCCGGCTGTTTGTGGGCGTACCCCTAAATTTTCCTGTGCACATTTTAAAGAGAGCGGCATGGTGGCAGAACTGGAACTGGTGGCAAAAGCAGTGATCAGAGCGCTACGGGTGCCCTTAAAGAAAGTCAACGGATCCATTTTCCCGAAGAACCACAACAGAAGTGGCAGCACCACTACACCATGAAAAATCGTAGTTCCAGTCACCACTGCCGCAAACTCGGCCAGACGGCTGAGCACAGAAATATCTTCGGTTGCAATCAGTTTGGCCAATAAGGCAAAAATTCCTATCGGCGCCAGTTTCATTACCCAGCCAATCATTAACATCATGATGTCAAAAAACTGATGACTGAGTTTACGCACGGTACGAAAGCGGTCACCTCCTGCCACCAGCGCCACCCCGATAAACAAGGCAAATACTACCACTGCCAGCACATTGCCATCTGCGAAGGCCTTAAAAGGATTAATCAGGGTGTTTTGAATAAAATTGGTGAAAAAGGAGGACGGCGTCAAGGTATCCGGCGTTTTATGCTGTGCCATGGCATCTTGAAACATCACCACATCTACACCCTTGCCCACCTCAAATAAATGTGCACAAGTGAGTCCCAGCATCAGTGCTAAAGTGGTGGTCGTGACACAGCACATCAATGTGATTTTCCAGGTCCTGCTGAGCTGCCCGCCGGCTTGCAGGTTGGAGACTCCAACCACAATTGAGGTAAAAATCAGCGGGATCAGGATCATTTTAAGCAGGCCAATAAAGATGCTACTCGCAATGCTGATTGCGTACAGGCTGATATTAAAAAACGGGATTTCTGGAAATAAAGTCAGTAAAAATCCAAACCCTACCCCCAAGACGGCGGCAATTAAAATCTGCGTACTCAAGCTCATTTTTACGTGCATTTTTAATATTGATCTTAAGCCGCACTATGCCACGCAAGAACTGGAGAATCGAGTAATTTTTTATAAACACCTGTCTCTAGAAAAGCATCAAGCCGGATCTGGAGTCCGGCTTGATGTAGGTTTATATACTGATTTACTGGGTTTCAATTTCACGTAAACGAATCAGGCCTTCTTGAGTGGTACTACAGACCAGCTCGCCATTTTGCCACATCCGCCCGAAGTTCAGGCCGCGTGAACTGGCACTTTGCGTTGCTTCCATGTCATAGAGCATCCACTCATCTACCCGGAAGGGCTTATGAAAATACATGGCATGGTCAATACTTGCACACTGCAGGCTTGGAGACAGATAGCTCAGGCCATGCGGACGTAGCGCCGTGGTCATCAAGGTAAAGTCAGAATAGAACGCCGCAATGGCCTGATGCAGAGAGATCTCATCGACTTCTGCAGCAATCCGGTCATGGGTACGGATATAGTGCGCATAAGAAGGTGCTTCAGGCTGGGGCTGAAACGGATTTTGCGGATTGACCGGACGAATTTCGACATGACGTTCACGGGTAAAAGAAGCACGGACATTTTCCGGAATAAACTCAATCATCTGCTGGACCAAAGCCACTTCATTTTTCAGGCTTTCCGCTGGCGGATATTCAGGCTCTGAAATCTGATAGTTCAGCCCTTCTTCCTGCTGGGCAAAAGACACCATACACATAAAAATGATCCGGCCATGCTGGATTGCACGCACCTGGCGGCTGACAAAACTCTTGCCATCACGAATACGGTCGACCTCATAGATGATCGGAGCGTTAACATCGCCACCAAACAGAAAGTAGGCATGCAGGGAATGCGCTGGACGGTCTGTGGTATAAGATGCTGCACGCAAGGCCTGACCCAAGACCTGCCCACCGAACACACGCTTGCCGACCAGATTGCGGCTAATTCCACGAAAAATATTTTCTTCTAACTTTTCTAAGCTGAGCAGCTCGACCAGTTCCTGGGTTAAGGCATTCATAGGCAACCTATTCGATGGCGGGGAAATCCCCCAGTAAAAATACACATGTATACAAATAAACTGGAATATTCTGCCATAAATTCAGACCAAAACCCTAAAGATTGCTTGACTGTCCTGTCATATCAATTGCACAAGCTACTAGGAAATACCCTGAATTTCGCGCTAAAATTGCACGGCTTCTGCTGAATGTGTTCAAAATGACATATCGTTTCTATAAAGAATCATACACAATCATTCCTCTTCAGAAGTCTAGTAGTTTTGGTCAGTAAATTAGGAGTAACTATGTCCAAGAATGGCTTTGGTCAAATCTACCGCAAGCTTTCAAGCAAGCTGCTTGATCTGGTGGTAACCCCCCAGGTTCTCGGGGAAGTACCAAGTGAAGTGACTGCTCCAGCCACTGACCAGACCGCCCCGGCATCACAGAAAATCATCTGCTACGTTTTACAGAATCACTCTCGCAGTAATGCGCTGGTCGTGGATGCTGAGACCCGCCGTCTGAAAATACCGCCGGCTCTGGATTCACTCGAGCTCGGTGAACTCAAAGAAAAAACCTCGCTGCTGTTCCTGCAGTATCATGATGATAATAATTTACTCAGCGCCCCAGCGCATGCTTTTCCGCCACGTCTGCTACGTCTGATTGAGGCACTGGAAAAACATCCGGAACTGGATGTCGAACTAATTCCGGTCACCGTGCTGTGGGGACGTGAGCCTGAAAAAGAAGACTCTTGGTTTAAACTGTTATTTACCGATACCTGGTCGACTCCAGGCCGGGTAAAACAGCTGGTCAATATCGGCCTGCACGGTCGTCAGTCTTATTTAGAGTTTCATGAGCCGAAGTCCTTGCGTGCCATGATTGACTTTGCCAAAGAAACCCATCCGAATTTATCGCCGGCCACGTATATCGTCTGCAACCTGAACGATTATCTGGATGCACAGCGTGAAGTGGTACTCGGGCCAGATCTGTCAGATCGACGTAATGTCATGCATGGCCTGATCAAATCGACCGATGTACAGGCAGCGATCCTGAACGAAAGTATCCGCAGCAAGATTTCAATGCTTGAAGCGGAGCGCCGTGCAATTGGCTACTTAAATGAAATTGTATCGGATTATTCGCACTCAACCGTGCGTTTTGCAGACAAGGCTCTGACCCGTTTATGGACCCAGCTTTATGACGGCGTCGAAGTGCATAACTTCAGCACCGTGCGTGAACTGGCCAAGGACTATGAAATTGTCTATACGCCATGTCACCGCAGCCATATCGACTATCTGCTTCTGTCTTATGTCATTTATAAACGTGGCCTGATGGTGCCTTATATTGCTGCGGGCGACAACCTGAATATGCCATTTGTGGGTCAGATTCTACGTGGTGGCGGTGCATTCTTCATCCGCCGGACTTTCCGTGGTAATGCCCTGTATACCACTGTGTTTAAGGAGTATTTGTACAGCATCCTATCACGTAACACCCCACTGGAATATTTTATTGAAGGTGGCCGTTCACGCACAGGCCGTCTGCTTCCGCCAAAAACCGGTATGCTGGCCATGACGGTACACGGTCATTTACGTGGCAAGGCCAAACCGATTGTTTTCCTGCCGACCTATATTGGCTATGAACGTCTCATGGAAGGCGGCACCTATGTCGGTGAAATGAACGGGAAAGAAAAAGAAGCTGAATCTATTTTTGGTATTCTAAAAACTTTACGCAAAATTGAACGTATTTTTGGCAAGGTGCATCTAAACTTTGGTGAACCGGTGTTTCTGGATGACATGCTGAAACAGCATGGTGCAGAAAATATTCAGATTGCCAAGAATGATGATCCAATTCCAACTGCTGTATCTGAAGCCGTCAACAGTTCTGCTCAGGCAATTCTGGAAAATATCAACAGTGCTGTGGTCATTAACCCGGTTTCATTGCTGTCGCTGATCTTGCTGGCGACGCCAAAACACACGCTGGATGAAGAAGTCTGTATCAAGCAGCTGGATACCTACCGTAATCTGCTGATTGCCTTGCCATATGATGAGCGCATGCAGGTCACACCACTTTCAGGTAAAGAAATCGTGGCTTATGCCATGAAACTGAAACTGGTCAAACGCGTGAAACATGTGCTTGGCGATATTATTGCAATTGAAGATAATCAGGCTGTGTTGTTAACCTATTTCCGTAACAACATCGTACATGCCTTTGTATTGCCATCCTTGATTGCAGCGCTGGTTGAACATAACGGTACGATTCGCCGTAAGGACGTAATCAATGTCAGCAGTACGCTTTATCCATTCCTGAAAGCCGAGCTGTTCCTGAAATGGGCAGAAGATAAAATTCAGGAACAGGTCAATGCCTATATTGACGCTTTAATTGCCAGCAAACTGATTGCTGAAGAAGGCGAAAATCTGGTGGCTCCTGCACCAAATACTGAAGCCTATCACCAACTGGAAGTTTTGACGGCACCGGTGACACAAAGTCTGGAACGCTATTATATGACGCTAGCCCTAATCACCCAGCGTGGTTCGGGCAATATCTCGACCCGTCAGGTAGAGGAACTGAGTCATTTGGTCGGTCAGCGTCTGTCCGTGCTGTATGAATTCAATTCGCCAGAATTCTTTGATAAGGCCCTGTTCCAAAGCTTTATTAAAGTGCTGACCCAGAAAGGCTATCTCAGTACCAATGCAGACAATGCCATTGTCTATGATGAACAGCTGACCAATGTGGCGCAATATGCCAATCTGGTATTGGATGACGTGAAGCTCCAGATGCTACATCACATCACCGCCTTTACCGATGAAGAGCTGAAAGAAGCACTGGATGCGGTTGCGGCTGAACAGGCCAAAAAACGTGCCAGACGCAAGAAGAAAAAGTAAGTTTTAAATAAAAGAGAGGCCATTTGCCTCTCTTTTTTATTTTAGGAAGGATGCAGTTCGCTGCCAGATGTTCATTAGGGTCAAATCCTGGCTCCCTGAACCCTCTCCAACAAGAGTGAGTGTTTAATTCCTTTCTTAACAGAAAGAGAGAAAGCTTACTTCATCAACTCCAGATAATCCTGAAAACAGTCCAGATGGTTGAATCTAAATCCAGTTTTCTGCATTCGGGTTGCATACAGCTTTTTGCCTGTCACCTTGTGACTTTCCACCTGAAGCAAAGGAATCTGCATCTGCTGCTGGAACCATTGCAATACTTCAGCTAAAAGCTGAGGCTGGTTATTGGTCACAATATAAGAAGAATCAGGATGTTCCACGTGAATCAAGTGAGCAAGAAACCGTGCCAGATCTTCAATATGAATCCGGTTCGACCAGTGCAGATTCGGATAATGGGTCATGGATGCAGCCATGTGTTGCATCCGCCTGACCGAAGTGCCATAAATCCCACTGGGACGGATAATCGTACATTGCTCAGGATAGGCGGCAAGATAAGCCTGCTCCATCTGCTGCAAAATTTTGCCCTGAGCATCCTGGGGATGGATTGCAGTGTCATCATCCACGCTTTCGCCGGCATTTTGTCCATACACCCGAGTCGATGAAACCACCACCATGCGTTTGACTGGATGCATGTTCAAGGCTGCCACAATGGGCTGAACCGAATCCAGATAGGTCTGCTGATAACCTTCAACCGCACTTTGTTTTGGACTCAGTAAGACATAGACCCAGTCAATTGGTGCAACTGCTGTTAAATCCAGTGTATGTACATCCTGCATCAGATGAGTTGCAAATGAATCTGTTTTGGGACTTTGGCTAACTGTGCTAATTTGATGACCGTGTTGAAATAATTGTTTAGCTACCCGCTCGGATGTTTTACCATAACCAATAAATAAAATATGCATTAAACACCGAATCACAGACCAGGTTGAGGAGACATGGCCGCAGTCCATCAGTTACAAGGCGTTGGCAATGCCGCCGCTGCTTTACTCGAAAAACTGAATATCTTGAATACTGATGATTTGCTTTTTCATCTGCCACGCGATTATGAAGACCGTAGCACGATCATTCCCATGAATCAATTAAACGTGGGACGCAGCTATTTGCTGGAAGGCACAGTCAAAGGAGTGGATTTTCCACCGGGCAAACGCAAGTCGATGGCGATTCTACTGGACGATGATTCTGGTAAAGTGACCTTGCGTTTTTATCATATCTATAAGGGAATTACCGACCGCTGCAAGCTGGGTAATCGCTTAAGAGTATTTGGCGAAGTTCGGGTCGGTGCGCGTGGTCTGGAAATGTATCATCCGGAACTGCAAGTCATTACTGAACACACCCCTCTGCCCCATACCCAGCTCACCGCCATCTATCCATCGACCGAAGGACTGACCCAGCCCAAACTGCGTGAATACATCAAGCAGGCACTGGAACTGCACAGTGATGATTTGCCCGAGCTGTTACCGCAGAAATTTAGCAATGGCTATGATCTCAAGCAGGCACTGGAATATATTCATCATCCACCGCTGAATGCCAATATGGTGCAGCTCAGCCAAGGTTCACATCCGGCACAGCAGCGGCTGATTTTTGAAGAACTGGTCGCACACCAAATTAGTTTGCTGACCCGACGTTCTTTTCTCCAGCAGATTGAAGCCCCTTCATTTACACCCAGTAAAACTTATGCCAAGCAGCTTTTGGCCAGTCTGCCCTTTGCAATGACCGGCGCACAAAAGCGGGTATCGAAAGAGATTGCCCACGACCTGAAACAAAACAAACCGATGTTGCGTCTGGTTCAGGGCGATGTTGGCGCCGGAAAAACCCTGGTTGCTGGAGTGGCGGCC
>NZ_SMTB01000190.1:0-1221 GCF_006864105.1 Acinetobacter sp. RF14B
CCTGTGTGGAACGCATCTGTGAAGTGCTGGCACAGGAACGTCCTGCGGTGGCCATTCTGGACTCGATTCAAACCTTATATACCGAAACCTTACAGTCTGCACCGGGTGGTGTTTCCCAAATCCGCGAATCGGCGGCCCTGCTGACGCGTTTTGCTAAAAATAGTGGTACTGCCCTGTTTATTGTCGGCCATGTGACCAAAGAAGGTGCGCTGGCGGGTCCACGTGTGCTGGAACACATGGTGGACTGTGTGCTGTATTTTGAAGGTCAGTCAGATTCACGTTACCGCATGATCCGTGCAGTCAAAAACCGTTTTGGGGCAGTGAATGAACTCGGCGTGTTTGGCATGACCGATAAAGGCCTGCGTGAAGTGGCCAACCCTTCTGCGATTTTCCTGAGCCGCTATGATGAAGCTATTCCGGGTTCAATCGTGATGATTAGCCGTGAAGGTACGCGCCCTTTACTGGTTGAAGTTCAGGCGCTTGTAGATGATGCTCATGGTCAACCACGCCGTGTGGCACTTGGACTGGAACAGAATCGGCTTAATATGTTACTGGCAGTGATGCACCGGCATGGAGGCGTTCAGACTTCCGGACAGGATGTCTATGTCAATATAGTCGGCGGCCTGAAAATTACCGAAACAGGTTCAGACCTGGCTGTTCTACTTGCCTGTGCTTCCAGTATCCGTACCAAAGCCCTGCCTCAGCAGCTCGCAGTGTTTGGTGAAGTCGGATTGTCTGGAGAAATTCGTCCGGTACCCAATGGCCAGGAGCGCCTGAAAGAAGCAGTCAAACATGGCTTTAAATATATTATTTTGCCACGTGCCAATGCACCGCAAAAACCGATTCCAGGCGTTCAGGTGATTGCGGTAGCACGTTTACATGAAGCCTTGACAGAAGCCATCAGCTTAAGTGACGAACTAAATTAGCGTGGATTAAAATCGGGAAAAAGCCTAAAAAAATACAGATTTCTAATTGAAATTCTCTATAAAGCCTATATAAATAGAGAGTTCAAATAGATTTATTCATATAGGAAAATTGGATGGAAGTTCGACAGCGTGGTTTGATCGCCGGCTTTTTAACAGCAGCATTACTGTTTGCACCTTTAACTGCTGAAGCAAAACGTGCCGGTGGCGGTAAAAGCCACGGTATGCAACGTTCTGCGGCGCCTACTCAGTCTTATCAGCAACCTCGTCAAGCTGCACCTGCACAACAGGCTCCAGC
>NZ_SMTB01000191.1:0-1162 GCF_006864105.1 Acinetobacter sp. RF14B
GAACTCGCTTCGCTCGTGTTTTTTTAAAAGCAAAAGCTCACGATAGTAAAAACCATCTAGCAGCCAATATTTTTAAAAGCGGTTTTTCAGAGGGGGGAAGAATCGAACTTTCATAACTTCGCTCGTAGACACTCGCTAATATCTTTTTTTGTGAATTCTAGAAAGAGCAAAACAAAACGAGTGTCTACGAGTGATAACCAGGTATTCAAATCAAGAAAGTTTTTATCTCTGATTACAAGCTCCCATTTAGTTTTTTTCGGGAGTAGCCGAGCCATCCCGAATGGGTGGCGAAATAATCATTAGAGTTGTCACGAAGTGTCACTACTTCGGTAGTGACGCTTCGTACAACGATGGCTAGAAAAGGGATACAGAGGAAAATTCCACGTGATTGCCACGTGACAGACAATTTTTGCAGAGCAAAACGCACCCATTGGACTCAATGGCTAAGTGCGCCCTTCGGGAAAACCCATCACAACTAAAAATTAGTTTTTCTTGCTGTAGTCGGTTTCTGTTTTCAATGCTGTGAAAATCCGTTTTGCTATTTGTTCATCTGCTTTTTCAGGGTTCCTCAAAATGTTCCCAATCCAATTTGCAAAAGCTGGATAGTCTGGGAAGTTACTAAGGTCTGAAATACTGCCTAGTTTGCACAGAATCATGCTGTATTTTGCGATCTGTGGCTCTGTAAGGGGTTTTATCGTATCTAGGTCATTCGTGGCTGTTTTGGGCGTTTCTGTGGCAATCTCGGCTTGTTTGGGCTTCTTTTGCTTAAACTTGAATGAGAACCCTGTAATCAAACGTCCCTTTTTGTGTTGTTCATAGGTCGCTGTGATGTCTGTATGCTCGTTGATCTGCTTTAGTGCTAGTTCTAAAACACCACGTTTAAACACATCCATACGCTGATATTCAGTATCTAACACGCCTATGCGCTTTCTAAACTCGCCTAATTCAATAATTGGGGTTTTTCCTGTGGTACGCCAACAAATTAATAACTCATACAAACGCACAGCATAGGCACTCGATAAGCTACTAATTTGTTCTATATCGTACTTCGTGAACTGCTCCTCAAGTCTTGTAATCAATGGAACAACCGCAGGAGCAAAAACAAGCTGTACCGTAGCTTCATTTTCTGTATATCCAATTTGACTAATCCAACGGCTAGTCA
>NZ_SMTB01000192.1:0-1095 GCF_006864105.1 Acinetobacter sp. RF14B
CGGTTCTTCAGCGCTCCCAGTCAAAAGTCGATGCGCTGAAAGCACACTTCGGAGATCGCGTGCTCGCAATCGCAGGTGATGTGGCCAGCTATGAAGACAACGTCCGTGCGGTGAATGCAACCGTAGCGCATTACGGAAAACTCGACTGTTTCGTAGGTAATGCCGGGATCTGGGATCATTATGCCGATATCGTCAATACTTCGGGCGAGCAGCTGGAAAAAGCCTTTGACGAAATCATGGGCATTAATACCAAATCTTTAATCCTGGGAGCGAAGGCTGCGCTGGATGCATTGATCGCTTCTGAAGGTTCTATCATATTTACTTTGTCTAATTCGGCACTGTACTCCGCTGGCGGAGGCCCTGTATATACAGCATCCAAGCATGCCGGTGTCGGGGTGATGAAGGAACTGGCTTATGAGCTTGCGCCTAAAGTACGAGTGAATGCGGTTGCACCCTCAGGTATGAATGTGAATATCAAAGGCGCGGCATCCTTGGGTCAGGATAATCTGGGCCTGCTGGATGCTCGCGACCCTGAGAAAATCGCACGTGGTATGCCACTGAATTTCTTGCCTGAACCGGAAGACATGACCGGTTCATACGTGCTGTTGGCATCGCGTCAAAATAACCGCCCACTGACCGGTGTTCTGATTAATGCAGAATGTGGTCTGGGAATTCGTGGCTTACGCCAGCCACGCGCCGGTTTCTTTGACGAATAAAAATCTAGTCTAGTCGAATGGACTTATCGGCAGCCTGTTCTGGGCTGCCTTCCTTATTCAGGAGTCTCTCATGGCCGTTAAACTCATTTGTGCATCGCACAGTCCGTTAATGGAATTTGCTTCACCGCAGGATCAATCCAAAGAGCAGAAAGTACGTGCTGCTTTTGAACAGTTGTCTGCTGAAGTAAAAGCCTATGATCCCACTCTCATTATCACGTTTGGTCCAGACCATTTTAACGGTTTCTTTTATGACCTGATGCCAAGCTTCTGCGTGGGGATTCGTGCCAAAGCCGCAGGCGACTGGGATTATGGCAAGGACAATGACCACATTGATGTACCGGAAGATCGGGCACTGGCGCTGGTTCGCCGGGTGCTGGAT
>NZ_SMTB01000193.1:0-1081 GCF_006864105.1 Acinetobacter sp. RF14B
CGTAAAGCCACCTGCGATAAAGATTCTTCACCGGTTACATAAAGCGCCGAGCTGTTGCCTGCTGCCATATGAGTGGCTGTTTGCAGCAGGATAGTGGATTTACCAATACCGGGGTCCCCTCCGATCAGGACCACAGAACCTGTGACCAGACCACCCCCCAATACACGGTCAAACTCGCTGATTCCAGTCGGAAGACGGGTTTCATGAGAAACGGAAATTTTATTTAAGGTGGTGATTGCGGCGGCCTGACCGGCATAACCTCCGCCCATTTTAGGCTGGGCACGGTGTGTCGTTGCAGGGGCAATAGTCACTTCTACCAAGCTGTTCCATTCACCACATTCTGAACATTGACCAGCCCATTTAGAATGATCTGTGCCACATTGTTCACAACGATATACACTTTTTGCTTTAGCCATAATCGATATAAAAACTGATAAAACTACTGCACAGCATACAGAGTAAAGGTGGTTTTTAAAATCATTCAGCGAAGATGAAAATCAAAAACCACCAGAAGCCAGAAGAGAAGGTAGTTTGCTAGTTTAGAAAATTTCTGGTCTTAATACAGCTCGCCAGATTGGCGACGGGCAACAAAGTCTTTGGACTCCTTAACGATAATGCCGGACAGTAATAGCAGCGCAATCAGGTTAGGTACAGCCATCAGGCCATTAAAGGTATCGGCGAAGAGCCAGACCAGATCTAGAGTGGCGACGCAGCCGACAAAAACCGACAGGATATAAATGATGCGATACGGCAGGACAAACCTCTCACCAAGCAGATAGGTGGCACATTTTTCACCATAATAGCTCCAGCCGAGAATCGTGGAATAGGCAAAGAAAATAATCCCGAAAGTCACCACCCAGCCCCCTACACCCGGCAGCAACCGGTCAAATACCTGGGTGGTCAGCACAGCGCCAGTTTCACCACCAAAACTGCTGCCAGCCAGAATATAGCCAATTACCAGTACAATACCGGTAATTGAACAGACAATAATGGTGTCAATAAATGTACCGGTCATCGATACCAGACCCTGCCGGACAGGATGGTCGGTTTTGGCCGCAGCAGCAGCGATTGGGGCAGAACC
>NZ_SMTB01000194.1:0-1059 GCF_006864105.1 Acinetobacter sp. RF14B
TCCACCCACGACGCTCTCCCTATCTCGGGCTTCCAGAACAGCTTCATTTTCACGGAAAGCGGTAATATCGGCAAAGGTTGTTACGAAACCACCACCTTCAATCGGATTACCACGCATCTGAATCACGCGGCCATCTTTACGGATCCGTTCAAATTCATGTGCACTGCCGACGTCCAGTGAATCCGTTTACGCACATGCTCTTCCACCGAACCTGGACCACATTCGCCGCGTTCTGCGTTATAGCGGATCAGGTCAGCAATCGGACAGCCGACATAGACAATATCTTTTGGATAATCGAACAGTTTCAGATACTGGTTATTCCAGGCCACCAGACACATGTTTTCGTCGACCACACTCACCCCTTGGGTCATATGGTCAATCATGGTCATAATCAGGTTCTGGTTAAAACGCTGCCATTGGGAGGCCTGATCCAGAATATTTGCGACCTGGCCGAGCGCCAGGCCATTATTGACCATAGCGGTGGTCAATAAGGTCCGTGCTGATGCGGCGCCAATCGTGCCGGCCAGATACTGTTCGGTAAAACGCCACCACATCCCATTGGCACTGCTATTTTCATTGAGTTCGACATTATTTTGTGTACAGAACTGCTGGAATGCCTGCGCGGCCGGTACTTCACCGGTAATTCTTTTTGCCAGGGTCAGCAAATCACCCACTTTTAGGCGGGCAACATCCTGATGCGAATAACTTACTTCAGTCATCGGACTTTGCGATGGCAAAGGCTTGGTTTCATAATAGAAAAAGCTTTCGGCCTGAATCTGTTCTGCCACACTTGGGCGGAACATGCGTGAAATCCAGATGTATAACACGGTATTCAGACCCAATGCCCAGACCACGCCATGTGTCAGAGGATCAAAAGATTCAAATCCAATCAGGGCTTCGGGACGTAACCAGTTCCAGCCAAAAGGTCCTTGGGTCAGGAAATCTATACTAAATTGCTGATAGCGATCTGGCAGGCTGCGTAAAATCGTTGGCAGCAACAGCGTATAGGACCACAGGGCAAAACCGGTCAGCAAGCCGGCATATACGCCCTGCTTACTG
>NZ_SMTB01000195.1:0-1054 GCF_006864105.1 Acinetobacter sp. RF14B
TCCGCCAGCGCGACAGCTTCGGCAATGAGGGTGCTGTTGGCAGCTACAATCAGCTGATTGCAGATTTTGGTTGCTTGGCCCGTACCATTGTTGCCCATACGGGTGACACGCTGTGACAGTACCTTATAAATCAGACTTAATGCGTCAATGACTGCGCGATTACCACCCGCAAAGATGACCAGGTTACCCTGTTCGGCACCTGCTGTTCCACCAGAGACGGGTGAGTCAATCCAGTTGACCTGTTTGGTCTGTGCCTGCTCAGCCAGTAGCAGGGTCTGGGCAACTGAAAGACTGGAGAAATCAACAATAACCTGACCGGCTACCAGAAAAGGCGCAATTTGTGCAAATACCGCCGCCATCGCCTGATCATCGGCCAGACAGGTTAAAATTACAGGATAATCTGAAATCTGCTCGAGACTTAAGGCAAGGGCACCCATAGCAATAAGCGGATCGCAGGCGGTCGTCGTACGATTCCACACTGCAACCTGAAAACCGGCCTGTAGCAAACGTGTCGCCATACGGCTGCCCATCAGCCCCATGCCCAGAAAAGCAATTTTGCTCTCACGATTAAATAGCATCTGTGTTTTCACCTCTTGATTCCGCTCGCGCTCTTATGATTTGTACTGACGTGGTACAAACTGAATCTCCGGATTTTTGTCTTTTTTACGCGCCAGCTGGCTGTTTTTGCCCAAAATTAATTTTAATTGCCAGATTTTTTCCATACGCAGGGATTTGTTCGGATGGTGCTGCATGGCATCCAGCACAAATTTAGAAGCCATTAAGGCATCTGGGGAGCGTTGTAGCATTTCCTCTGCCAGGGCCTGAGCTTTGACAAGTGGTTGCTCATCTAGATGAGTGACCAGACCAATCTCTTTAGCATAGGCCCCTTCAAAAATACGTGCCGTTAATGTCAGCTCTTTGGCCAGATCAATCCCGATCAAGCCTTTGAGTGAACGGCTCAGGCCCATATCTGGCACCAGACCCCAGCGAGTTTCCATAATCGACATTTTGGTGGCGGGGTGAGCAATACGGATATCGGCGGCAAGCGCCAGTT
>NZ_SMTB01000196.1:0-1042 GCF_006864105.1 Acinetobacter sp. RF14B
GCCCCGGCTGATTGAACCGCCTCGGCCATGGAATAAGGTCAGTTGTATGCCATGCTGTTTGGCAACCACGGTCAGCTCTTCCTGGGCACGATACTGCGCCCAGTTGGCAGACATAAAGCCGGCATCCTTGGCTGAGTCTGAATAGCCAATCATGACCTCATGTTTGCCCTGAATATGCTGTTTGTACCAGTGCATATTCCACAAGGTCGACATGGTACTGGCTGCGCCGTCGAGGTCTTTTAAGGTTTCAAATAAAGGCACAACCCGTAACGGATTTTTAATGCCGGCTTCTTTTTGCAGTAACAGCACGGCCAGTACATCACTTGGATATTCCGCCATGGAAATAATATAGGCCCCCAGACATTCACTTGGCTGTTCCGCCAGAGTACGCATGGTGGCAAAGACCTCCTGCACATCCGGGTGTTGAATCAGGCTGCCTACAGGTTCATTCAGATGTTTAGGCAGCAGCGGACGCTTGCTCTGTAATTCCTGCAACAGGAAGTTCTGACGCGCCTGTTCGGTCCAGGTTTCAAAATTACCCAGCCCCAGATATTCAGTAATGGCAGAAATCGCCTGACGATGGCGGCCTGATTCCTGACGAATATCCAGTTTTAGCAATTCGATTCCGAAACTGTTTACCCGGTAGATAAAATCAAGCAGTTTGCCATTGGCAATCTCAGGCAGATTGCAGGCTTGTAACGAGCGATAGCAGAGCAGCAGAGGCTGTAGCAGCTCATCTTTGCTTTTGATGACCCGGCTATCATCGGCATCTTTATTGTGAAGTTTCTCGGCCAGCCAGTTGCGGGTGGCTTTCAGACGTTCCCGGGTATCACGTAGATATTCACGGTACGGTTCCGGATGTGCTTGTCCGAGTGCCTGTTGCAGCTCTTCACTACATTGCTGGATCGAGAGTTCCCAGCGTAAATCTTCAATATCGCGCAGGTACAGGTCTGCGGCTTTCCAGCGTGACAGCCACAGCACTTCCTGAGTTACCTGATGGGTCACATTCGGGTTACCATCGCGGTCGCCGCCCATCCACGAA
>NZ_SMTB01000197.1:0-995 GCF_006864105.1 Acinetobacter sp. RF14B
ATGATTCGGGACAGCGCACAGGCTTATTGTCAAGACAAGCTGATGCCGCGTGTGCTCGAGCAGTTCCGTCATGAAAAAACCGATCCGGCTATTTTTCGTGAGATGGGCGAGCTTGGTCTGTTGGGTCCCACCATTCCTGAGCAATATGGCGGTGCGGGTTTAAATTATGTCAGCTATGGCCTGATTGCCCGTGAAGTGGAGCGTGTAGATTCCGGTTACCGTTCCATGGCCAGCGTACAAAGCTCTCTGGTGATGGTGCCGATCAATGAATTCGGGTCTGAAGAGCAGAAACAGAAATATTTACCGAAACTGGCTTCGGGTGAATACATTGGCTGTTTTGGTCTGACCGAGCCGGATCATGGTTCTGATCCAGGTAGCATGATCACGCGTGCCAAGAAAGTCGAGGGTGGTTACCGTCTGACAGGTGCGAAAATGTGGATTACCAACAGTCCGATTGCCGATGTATTTGTGGTCTGGGCCAAAGAAGTCTCAGCGGAGGGTAATGTCGGTGATATTCGCGGCTTTATTCTAGAAAAAGGCTGGGAAGGGCTGTCTGCACCAGCAATTCACGGCAAAGTCGGTCTGCGTGCTTCGATTACCGGTGAAATCGTGATGGATAATGTCTTTGTGCCAGAAGAAAATGCATTTCCGGAAATTCGCGGATTACGTGGTCCCTTTACCTGCCTGAACAGTGCACGCTATGGTATTGCCTGGGGTGCAATGGGCGCAGCTGAATTTTGCTGGCATACCGCCCATCAGTACACCATGGACCGTAAACAGTTTGACCGTCCACTGGCTGCCAATCAGTTGATCCAGAAGAAGCTGGCGAACATGCAAACTGAAATTGCTTTGGGCCTGCAAGTGGCTTTACGTTTTGGCCGAATGAAAGATGAAGGCATTGCTTCAGTGGAAGGGACTTCACTGATCAAGCGTAATAACTGTGGTAAAGCGCTGGAGATTGCGCGTCTTGCACGTGACATGCTGGGCGGGAACGG
>NZ_SMTB01000198.1:0-980 GCF_006864105.1 Acinetobacter sp. RF14B
TCCTGAAAGCGCGGTGTGCTGGCCACGGTAAATCCGGCCGGGTCAAAAGGCTGTAAAGGATGGACATGATACAGCTGCCGGATATGCTTGGCCACAGTCAGGCCATTGAGTTCCACCATAGCATCGACTTCAGCATCCGGCTGCTCTGACTCACAGATCAGGCCAATATGCTGGATCAGCTCCTGCAAGGCCATGGATGGATCACGCGCTTCACCATCATCTACATCGAAGCCATTATAAAATAGCCATAAATTTTCCTGTGCCAGCAACAAGGCATCTAAAAAAGCTCCCTGCTCATCATCCAGACGTGAACGGTCGCCAAGCTGCGGCTTGAGCATACTCATCAGGTCAAAAGGCACTTTCTGATGTCGGCCCGGAAACTTGCCGCTGTCCAGATTCAGCATGACCACCAGTTTATAAGGCAAGGGGCGGATTTGACCGATCTGGCTAAAAGTAATCTGCCCGCTGGGTTCTGCCTGTTCCAGCTGCATGTCGAGCGTATTCTGGATTTCTTCCAGTACATACGGCAGCGGCAGACTGAGCGCGACCAGTTCCTGACTGGCATACAGATCATCCTGATCGTGATAATCTGCCAAGGTCAGCATCCGCAGCTGCTTGTCAATAATTTCGGCCACGGTTTTCAGGGCGTCTACCCCCGCCTCCCGAAATTCATTCAGATCATTCCATAAATATTCCAGCCAGGTTTTCACCGGCGTACGCTGCCCTTGCTCATGGAGCATCAGCCAGTCCCGACGCTGCACCAGATCCTGATAAATCTGAATAAGCGTTGCAATTAAAGGGAAATCACTGCTTAGCACCCGAGCATAGCTCAAGGTGTCCTGAAACAGGCGATGCTCGGGCATCGCCATACCCAAAGCCAGACGGTCTAGGGCGAATTTAAAACTGTAACGGTAATCTTCATCCCCACTGCTCAGACTTTGCTGTAAATGCTGCTGGTCCAGCCCACGCTTAAAACCAGC
>NZ_SMTB01000199.1:0-978 GCF_006864105.1 Acinetobacter sp. RF14B
TACGAGCGAAGTTATGAAAGTTCGATTCTTCCCCCCTCTGAAAAACCGCTTTTAAAAATATTGGCTGCTAGATGGTTTTTACTATCGTGAGCTTTTGCTTTTAAAAAAACACGAGCGAAGCGAGTTCATAGTTGCTTTTGGGGGTTTCGGGGGGCTTGCCCCCTGAACAAGATCACGGAGTGGGAATTTATCACGGTAGTGAAAAAGTACCCTCTGTGTATCCTTGCTTATTTCTTTTTAAACCTTTGAACTTTTTCCCGTAATTTGAAGAAATTGCCCCTCGACTAAGCTTGCTTAGTCAAAAAAGTTTGAGCAAAGCGAAAACATAGGGCAATTTTCATGATGAAAATGGGCTTTTAAGGCTTTTAAATGCTTTTAAGGCTTTTAGACATGCTGAAACGCAAGCCTAGCAAGGCATACAGAGGGCATTTCCCACCGTTTACCGACCCATTTCCCACCGTTTACCGACCCATTTCCCACCGTTTACCGACCCATTCCCCACCGTTTACCGACCTTAATACACAATAATATTTTTTATGTGGTATAACGTAATAAAATATATAGGTGGTTTATGAGTGATTTAATAGTAAAAGATAACGCCCTAATGAACGCTAGTTATAACTTAGCCTTAGTTGAACAAAGATTAATTCTCTTAGCTATCCTTGAAGCTAGAGAATCAGGCAAAGGAATTAATGCTAACGACCCTTTAACCGTTCATGCGGAGAGCTATATCAATCAGTTTAAAGTTGAGAAGCACACTGCATATCAAGCTCTCAAAGATGCCTGCAAGGACTTATTTGCACGGCAGTTTAGTTACCAACAGCGAAGTGCCAAAGGGAATACCACAAACATGACTAGCCGTTGGATTAGTCAAATTGGATATACAGAAAATGAAGCTACGGTACAGCTTGTTTTTGCTCCTGCGGTTGTTCCATTGATTACAAGACTTGAGGAGCAGTTCACGAAGTACGATATAGA